>NZ_LUPI01000095.1:0-2986 GCF_001627265.1 Nocardioides sp. REDSEA-S30_B4
GACGACCCCGCCGCCGCCCCCCTCCTCGCCGAGGCCATCACCCCCTGACCCCCACCGCCGAGAGGTCGCTCACGCACGGCCGAACCGTCACTCGCGCACGGCCGAACCGTCACTCACGCACGGCCGAGAGGTCGCTCACGCACGGCCGAACCGTCCGCCCGCGCACGGGCGTCAGCCGCGTCGGGTCTCCAGGATCCGGAACCCCTTGGCCGATGCGAGCCGCGTCGTCGGCCAGCCCTGCTCTCCGAGCCAGCGCTGCAGCGAGTCGGCGCCGAGGTTCTTGCCCACCACCATCACCGCGCGCCCGCCCGGAGCCAGCCGCGGGAGCCAGGTGAGCAGCAGGTCGTGCAGCGCCTGCTTGCCGACCCGGATGGGCGGGTTGGACCAGATCTCGTCGTACGTCGTCGTGGGATCGACCTGCTCGGGCAGCTCGGCCCGGTAGCGGTCGGCGACCCCGAGGGCCGCGGCGTTCTCCCGGGCCAGCAGCAGTGCCCGCTCGTTGACGTCGACGGCCGTCACGCGCACGGCCGGAGCGGCCACGGCGGCGGCGAGGCCGATCACGCCGTACCCACAGCCGAGGTCGAGCACGTGGCCCCGGCTCGGCGCCTCGGTCTCGCGGAAGAGCACCGCGGTGCCGACGTCGAGGCGCCCGCGCGCGAAGACGCCCGAGCCGGAGTCGAGGGTGAGGTCGACGCCCCACACCGAGGCCGTGACCGGCTCCCGCCGGAAGGCGACCGTCGGGTCGGCGGTGAAGTAGTGCTCGTCCTCGGTCATCCCTCGCCCTCCTGCGTGGTGTCAGCGTCGGCCCCGTCCAGCGGCGGACGGCGGGCGCGGGTCTGCTCGGCCCGTGCGGCGAGCTCGTCGTCGTCGGGGTAGCCGACCTCCTCCAGGGTCAGCCCGTGCGCGTGCGCCACGGTGACCTCCGGCGACCGGCTGGTGGCCCCGAGCACCTCGGCCGGCCAGGTCACCTCGCGACGCCCCTCCCCCACGGCCAGCAGGCAGCCGACGAGCGCGCGCACCATCGAGTGGCAGAACGCGTCGGCGCGCACCGTCGCCTCCAGCACGCCGTCGTCGCGGCGCACCCAGGTGAGGTCGAGCAGGGTGCGGACCGTGGTAGCACCCTCGCGCTGCTTGCAGAACGCGGCGAAGTCGTGCAGCCCCACCAGCGGCCCCGAGGCCGCCTGCAGCGCCTCCAGCGACAGCGGCCGCCGCCACGCCAGCACGTGCGACCGGGTCAGCGGGTCGACCGAGGCCGGGCGGTCGGCCACCCGGTAGACGTAGCGGCGCCACGTCGCGGAGAAGCGGGCGTCGAAGCCCTCCGGCGCCTCACGCACCGAGCGGACGACCACGTCGTCGGGCAGGATGCCGCCGAGCCGTCGGACCAGCGCGTCCAGCGGCGGCTCGGGCGAGCGCCCCGCGGACGCGACGAGCTCCTCAGCAGTGGTGTCGACGTGGAGCACCTGACCACGGGCGTGGACGCCGGTGTCGGTGCGCCCCGCGCAGACGACCGGCACGCGCAGCAGCGTCCCGTCGGCCTCACGCCGCCTCAGCGCCACCGCGAGCGCCTGCTCCACCTCGCCCTGCACCGTGCGCAGGCCCGGCTGGGCGGCCCAGCCGTGGAAGCCGCCGCCGTCGTAGGCGAGGTCGATCCGCAGGCGCACGGAGCCATCCTCGCGCAGGCCGTCCCCCTCCGGCACATCGAGCCGGCACATCGAGCCGTCGGGTCGAGGGGTCCTCAGAGCTCGGTGCGGTACGGCGGGTCGGCCCCCGGCCGCGACACCGTCACCGCCGCGGCCCGCGCGGCGTGCGCCAGCAGGTCCTCGACGACCTCGTCGGTGAGCACCGGCAGACGGCCCCCGAGCAGCCCGTGGGTCCACAGCCCGTCGACCAGCGCCGCGGCGAAGGTGTCGCCCGCGCCGATCGTGTCGGCCACCGTGACCGGTCGCGACCCGACGTCGACGCGCCGATCGGCCTCGACCCAGCTCGCGCCCTCCCCACCGCGCGTGACGACGACCGCGCGCGGGCCGAGCCCGGCGAGCCGCCGGGCCGCGGCCTCGACCGGCAGGTCCGGCCACAGGGTCTCGAGGTCCTCGTCGCTCACCTTCACGACGTCGGACAGTGCGATGAGGGCCTCCACGGTCGCGACCACGTCGGCGCCGGTACCGGTGATCGACGGCCGGGCGTTGACGTCGTAGGTGATCGTGGCGGCCCCCCGCACCCGGTCGACGAGGGACCGCACGTCCGCCGCGCCCGGGGCCAGCACCGCGCCCAGCGAGCACACGTGGACCGCCATCGGCGCCGGCTGCACCGGCACCTCCCCGAGCTGCCAGTCCACGTCGAACTCGTACGACGCCGCGCCGTCCGACCCGATCGTGGCCACGGCCGAGGACGTCCGTCCCACCACATGCGGGTCCGACGCCAGGTCGACCCCGGCCGTGGACAGGTGGTCGGCCAGCACAGCGCCGTACTCGTCCTCGGCGAAGGCGGTCGCGAACCGCACCGGCCGGCCCAGCCGGGCCAGCGCCACGGCCACGTTGGCGGCGCTCCCGCCCGCACGCTCGCTCACCGAGCCGTCGCCCGCGTGCACCACGTCGACCAGCGCCTCGCCCACCACCAGCACGTCCGGTTCCATGCCCCGCTGTCTAGCACGATGCCTACCCTGGGGCCGTGAGCGTCCTGCCCCTCGACCCGTCCTCGTCCGAGCCGCCCTTCGAGCAGCTGCGCCGCCAGGTCGCCACCCGCGCCGCGAGCGGCGACCTCGCCCCGGGCACCCGGCTCCCGACCGTCCGGGGCCTCGCGGCGGAGCTCGGGCTCTCGGCCGGCACCGTCGCCCGCGCCTACAAGGAGCTCGAGGCCGACGGCGTGGTCGTCACCGAGGGACGACGCGGCACCTTCGTCCGCAGCGGTGCGGCGGCGGGGACCGGCGCGGCCCACGCCGCCGCCACGTCGTACGCCGCCGAAGCCCGCCGCCTGGGCCTGGGCCTGG
>NZ_LUPI01000096.1:0-13971 GCF_001627265.1 Nocardioides sp. REDSEA-S30_B4
GTGAGAGATCACTCGAAGGATCTACCTGGTGGCCGCGCCTACGTTGCAGGCACGCGCTCACTTAGGTCCGTCGTACACCACTTTGCTGGACTCCACTCGGGGCACGGAGCGCTTGAGTCGGGCCGGTGACCACGGGTCAGGCGCCCGATCACCCACCAACCGCAACCGACGCACACCGTGGCCGGCGATGGTCAGGCTCCCTTTGATGGGGTCTGCACTGTCGGTCGTGATCGCTACGGTCGTCCCGAGGTTCGAAGGGGATGAGAATGGCCGCTGGTACAGGAGCGCCCGGGCTGACCAGTTCGGCACACAACGCTGCGATCGGTGCGGCTGGCGATGGACTGACCCGAGTCATCGACGAGGCGCTCAACGGCATGGCCTGTGCGCCCGATGCTCTCCCGACCGGCTTTGGTGACCTAGACGAGACACTGGGTGGAGGCCTTCGGCGAGGGCAACTGACGGTAGTCGCAGGTTTGCCAGGAGTAGGCACCTCCGTCCTGGCTCTCGGGCTCGCCCGCGCCGCGGCCCTTCGGCACGGCCTGCCAACGCTCTTCATGGCGCCCGACTCGTCGCAGCGCGAGATCCTCTGTCGCGTTGTCGCCGCCGAGGCGGCGGTTCCAGTCAGCCACGTCCGCGCTGGCAGGGTCGCCGCAGGGGATACAGAGAAGCTCCGACGTTTCCAATCACGGGTTCACGAAGCGCCATTGATCCTCAGCGCCGGCTGGCTTGCACCCGCCCCGGTACCGCTCGACGAGGCCGTCGGCGATTACGCCCGGACGGTGGGAGTGGCGGTCGTGGACGCAACGCCCGACGATGCTGACGTCGTCCGCAGCCTGAAGATCGTGGCTCAACGTTTCGACATCGTCCTCGTCGTCACTGTCAAGACAGGCCTTGTCCATCCACCTCTCGACCGCACCGTACGGCCCCGCCTGGCCGACCTCCGAGGCCCCGCCAATCTGGCCGAACTCGCCGACCTCGTCATCGCCCTCCATCGCGACGACATGTTCGACCCGAGGTCGAAGCGTCCAGGTGAGGCTGACCTGGAGATCCTCAAGCACCGATACGGCCCCACCCGCGAGCTGCCACCCGTCGCATTCCAAGGTCACTACGCTCGATTTGTGGAGATACGCACATGAGTAACGAGGAAGACCAGTTGCATGCCTACGTGCTTGCGACGATTGGCGACCAGATCCCCGCCTGGCCCGGCGGATGGCCGGACGAGATCGACGCGGCGCTCATCGACGCCGTCTTCTCTGTGCGTGCCCACTACGGCAGCCGAGAAGCTGGAAGAGAATCCGGCGTGTACGGCGCAGTCCAGCGCTGGCGCCGACAGCGTGAGGCAGCCAACGACCTGCGCGTCCTGACCGGGACGACCGTCGAAGAACTTCGGGCAATC
Source organism: Nocardioides sp. REDSEA-S30_B4 (assembly GCF_001627265.1). Taxonomy (NCBI): domain Bacteria; kingdom Bacillati; phylum Actinomycetota; class Actinomycetes; order Propionibacteriales; family Nocardioidaceae; genus Nocardioides; species Nocardioides sp. REDSEA-S30_B4. The sequence goes on from NZ_LUPI01000096.1 coordinate 1,397, forward strand.
ACGAACAGCGGGAAGATCCGCGGTCGCTACAAGGCTGAGGTGGTCAGGGATGCCGCCGCGGCTCTCGTGCACGCCAAGATCGTGACCGCCGCGGATCTCCAGACTCGTGAACCGGCCGCGAGAGCCGCGTACCTGTCGGTGTCCGGCTGCGGACCCGTGACGTGGCGGTACCTGCGGATGCTCGTCGGGTCAGATGACGTGAAGCCGGACACCTGGGTGATGCGCTTCGTTCGGGACAAGCTCCCGGAGATCGCCGACCCCGACGATGCCGCCGCCCTGATCACCGCGGTGGCCGGAAGGATGGGTGTTGACGTCCGAAATCTTGACCACGCAATCTGGCGTTACCGCCGCGCGAATCCAGGCGCCCCTATGGCCGCACCTGCGCCCCCCAATGGGCAGTCGGCCTAGAGCCGACACTGGGCGGGGGTCGGCCTTCCGGCGTGATAGCTCGACGCCGTTCGCGCCGTCACGTGGAGGGCAGCTACCTCCCCGCCTTAGCCGCCGCTCCCGCCACCAACCGCTGCGCTGGGAGCAACCTTTGATGGCGCTCAGGTGAATCTCCCCAGTTCTGCTCACTGAAATTCCCCACCCCGTGGCACCCACCGGAAGCGGGTGGGGCTCCTTCGAAGATGGCGGTCTCTGACCACACGCCGTCTATCGAAGGAGCCCTCGCTTCCCATGCTGACACGGGAGGAAGACATCGACGCTCACGCGTTGCGCCGGCAGGGCTGGACGATCTCCGCGATCGCCAGACACCTGAACCGGGACCGCAAGACCATCCGCGCCTACCTCAACGACGAGCGAGTCGCCGGCGTCAGGAAGCCCGCCGACGACGACCCGTTCGAGCCGTTCGTCGACTATGTCCGCGAACGGCTTCGTGAGGATCCGCACATGTGGGCGGTGACCTTGTTCGACGAGGTCACCAACCTGGGCTACGACCGGTCGTATCCGACGTTCACCCGCCAGATCCGCACTCGGGGGCTGCGGCCGCACTGCGAGCCGTGCTCGGCAACGAAGGGCCGGGCGAACGTGCCGATCGATCACCCGCCGGGCGAGGAGACCCAGTGGGACTGGGTCGAGCTTCCCGACCCACCCGCGTCGTGGGGCTGGGGCAAGAACGCGCACTTGCTGGTCGGTGCGCTCGCGCACTCCAGCCGGTGGCGCGGCACCCTCGCTGCGGCTGAGGACCAGGCGCAGCTGATCGACGCCCTGGACAAGACCACCCGCAAGCTGGGCGGGTTGACGAAGAAGTGGCGCTTCGACCGGATGACCACGGTGTGCCATCCCGACTCGGGGAAGGTGACCGCGACGTTCGCTGCGGTCGCCAAGCACTACGGCGTCCAGGTCGCGATCTGCCCGCCGCGGCGCGGGAACCGTAAGGGCGTGGTGGAGAAGTCCAACCACACCGCCGCGCAACGCTGGTGGCGCACCCTGCCCGACGACGTCACGGTCGAGGAAGCCCAAGCCTCCCTGGACAAGTGGTGCGCCCAGCGTGGCGACGCGCGGCTGCGTCCCGCCGGCGTGGACGGCAGGGCCAGCGTGCTCACCGTCGCCGAAGCCGAGCCGTTGGCACCGGTTCCGGCCACGCCGTTCCCCGCGACCCTCAGCGAAGACCGGACCGTGTCCGCCCAGGCGCTGGTCGCCTGGCGGGGGAACTTCTACTCCGTCCCACCCGAGCTGGCCCGCGCTCAGGTGAGCGTGTCCCAGCGGCTCGGCGACCCGCACGTCGACATCGCCACCAGTAGCGGGATCGTGATCGCTCGCCACGAGCTCGCGCCCGACGGCGCCGGGGCGATGGTCCGCGACCACGGCCACGTCATCGCCCTCGAGCAACTCGTCCTGGCCGGCCACGACACCAGCCGTCCGCACCGCCGCAAGGAACGCATCCCACCCGGACCCGCCGCCCGCGCGGCCGCCGAGCAGCTGCGTGCCCGCCAACAACCTGACCGCGTTACCGCCGCCAGCGATGACGTGGTGATCGACCTGTCCAAGTACGACCGAGCAGCAACCGGAAGGAACACCCTCACATGACCGACTCCCTGACCGTGCCGATGACGGGGACGCAGGCCAGCCTTTACCAGCAACTGCGCGGCCACCTCGCCGCGTTGAAGCTGTCCGCGGCGGCCGAGCACCTCCCGTCCGTGCTCGCGACCGCTGACGCCGAAGCGTGGTCGACGACCGCGACGCTGGAGCACCTGTTGGCGCGTGAGGTCGAAGCGACCGAAGCCCGCAAGCTCGCCGGCCGTCTGCGGTTCGCCTCGTTGCCGACACCGGCCACGTTGGCCGACTTCGACTTCGACGCCGCGCCGGGCGTCGACCGCAAGCTGATCGACGAGCTCGCCACATGCCGCTACCTCGACACCGCCACCAACGTGCTCCTCATCGGGCCGCCCGGCGTCGGGAAGACACACCTCGCAGTCGGCCTCGGCCGAGCCGCAGCCGAAGCCGGCTACCGCACCTACTTCACCACCGCCGCCGACCTCGCCGCCCGCTGCCACCGCGCCGCGATCGAAGGACGCTGGGCCACCACCATGCGGTTCTTCGCCGGCCCCACGCTGCTGGTCATCGACGAGCTCGGCTACCTCCCGCTGCCCGGCGAAGCCGCCTCCGCGCTGTTCCAGGTCGTCTCCCAGCGCTACCTGAAGACCAGCATCGTGCTGACCACCAACCGCGGCGTCGCGTCCTGGGGCGAGGTCCTCGGCGACACCACCGTCGCCGCCGCCATGCTCGACCGCCTGCTGCACCGCTCCGTGGTGCTCAACCTCGACGGCGACTCCTACCGCCTACGCGACCACCACGCCAAGAACGAAGCACTCCGTCACGCTGCGACCGGCACCCGCCGACCGCTACAGTGACACCCGCCCAGGGTGGGGAACTTCGATGAGCATCACTGGGGAATTTCGGCGAGCGCCATCACCTTCACGGTCCATCCCAGAGTTCGCGGTGGAGGGCTTCCGTACAGGATCCGCAAAGCACTCGCCTGGCGTGACCCTGCGGAGGGAGCACCGCCCCTCACCTTGGCTCCTTAGCCTTCGCCGGCCGCACGGCTGACGGCGATGCGCTGGTAGGGGCCGCGGTAGCCATGGTCGAGGGCGACGTCGACTAAGCACGCCCACGCGGCGCGGTGGGACTGGATACCCCGATTCGGCGAGGAAGACTCGCACCTGCGCTTCGATCTTGGAGTCGGCCCGGCTGCGAGTCGGCACGACCTCCCCGAAGGTTCGTCCGGTGCCCGGGTCCACTGGCTGGTCGGAGGTTCCCTCAATCACGGTGGTGTCCGGCATGGGTCACTCTTCGTCCGCCGATGCACCCCGGGCCGCACGCTCACGCCAGTGGGCCAGGACGTCATCGCTGAGGGGTGCCGACTTCATGCCCTGGATAACTCGGCCCTCGTTGATGCGGGTGGCGACCTCCCGAAGCTTCTCGGCATTGCTGGCCCGCCAGCCGTGCCCGATGGCATGGGTGTGCAAGGCGCTCGGGTCGAGGGCATAGCCAGCATCGCACAGAATAGTGAGGCCCTTCGCCATGGCCGCCCGGTAGCGCTGATCGGCTGTCTTGTGCTGCCCAACGAGGATGCCGAGCCCATCAACCGCCTCGGCCACCACGGGATCAAGGGGCCGCGTCGGACTGATGTCGGGGCGGGGACCACCAAGGGGCTCCGCGCCTTTGGCCTGCGCCCATTCCAACGTGTGCCGCGGACTCCACGTGACCGCCACCAGCGCCCGAGTCGAGCCGCTCTCATCGGCCTCGAGGAGGTGCTTCTCGTCCGGCCAGAGGGCGACGACCACGCCGCTGGCCGGGCCGAAGTCCCTCCATGTCGTGACGCGGACACCGCGCTGAATGAGGGCGTGCACAGCCGGGTGGTCGTGAGCCACGTGCTGGAGGTTCTGCTTGCCCGGCGCGTACAGCGACACCGCCGAGCCGAGCGCCTCGGCCTGCTCCAGCGCCCACTTCACACCCAACGTGCTGGCGGCCTTGTGTGGAATCCCGGGCACTGCGTAGGCCCGTGGGAAGTCTCGGTCGTGATCGAACATCGTGGCCCTCCGCCCGGCGAGCAGGCCTGGCCCTGCCCTCGGTTTCGAAGGTAGTTGGCGCCACCGACAGAACCGCGAGGCCCAAGCTCGACGCTCGCCATCCCGAATGGTCCTACGCGGTCGCCTGAACCGGCGGTGCCTCCAGCCTCTCCACCTCCGCGATGAGTTCAGTGACAGCCCGGTAGCGCTGGTCGAGGTCATTGACTGCGCACTTGTGGATGATGCGCCCCACCTCGTCAGTGGCCGGCGGGAGGGACTCCCGGCCCTTGAAGATGTAGGCGAGGACGTGGCCGATCGCGTACATCTCGTTGACGACCGCGTAGTCCTTGAAGCTGCCGAGCATGGGGTCGCGGACCGTTCCCTTCATCTCTGTCTGGGTCCGCGTGAACTCGCTCGCCTGGTCCTTCACCAGGCCGAAGTCCGAGAGCTTGACCAACACCGCGCCAGATCCGAAGACCTTCAGCAGAATGTTCTGCAGGCTGATGTCGCGGTGGAGCAGCTTCTGGTGGTGCAGGTAGTTGATGCCGTAGAGGAACTGGAGCGCGATGCGCTTCCGCGCGGCGAAGGAGATCGTGGCGTTCTTCTTCGCGATGTAGTCGCGCAGCGTGGTGTCGCAGTACTCCATGCGGTACTCATTGCGGGCCTCGTCGTAGCGGTACACCTCCACTACGTAGGGGAAGCTCAGCTTGTTGAGGACCTCAAACTCCTGCTTGAAACGTCCGAGGTCTCGCTCGTCGAGGTCCTTCTTCGCTCGCTTGACGGCGAACTTGATGCCGTAGTCGGGGTCCACGTAGGAGTACACGTGGGCGTAGGACCCGCTGCCCACCATCTTCAACTCGAGGGTCTCCTGGTGCTTCGCCAACTTCACGCTCCTGGCCACGTGGGTGAGCACGGGCTCGTAGGCGATGACCTCGATGGGCTCGAAGTCCTCCGGCACGGCACTGCCCCCGCTTGGTGACAGCCACGGCCGACAGCGCTCCAGCGCGTCCTGGTAGGAGTCGGCCAGCTCGACCTCCACGCCTGCCCGCCTCAGGGTGTGGAGGTCGGCCTCGATCTCCTGAATGAGAGAGAGGAGGTTCCTGCTGTTGTCGGCCCAGTAGTGGCGGGTGGTCTCCGCTCTGCCGTTTATGTCGGTGAAGTGCTCGTTCAGCCGCTTGTGGAGGACTGCGAACATGTGACCCCACTCGGGATCGTCGTAGAGGCGGTCGAAGGCCCTGGAGGAGGGCACCGCCTCGTACTTCTCCCGGAGATCGGCCAACATGAAGTCCACCGGATTGGCCATCCCGTCCTCCTTTCTCTCGAGCCGTTTCATCCCATCACACCCCAACCGCACCCTTCTCCCTCGTGGCCGGCGCGGCCTTCGCAGACCGTCGATTCCGTGTGAACCAACCCGGGACACGCCAGAGTCTCCGGACTCGCCGGGGCGGTCCAATCCGTGTCACTTCGTCAAGGCTCCCTGAGGGAGCCTCGGCAACGCGACAGCTGGCTGAAGAACACCCGACGGGCGTTCCTAGGGTGCTGTTGGACTCAGTCCGCAGGGCATGCGCCGGCCTCGCGTCGAGATGACGATGCTGTTCTCGGCGTCAGCCGGAGCTGAGCGTGTCCGCGGCGGCCGCGTCGATGACGCCGTGGACCGCGGCCCGGATCCGCGTCGCCGCGTGGTCGGGGTCGGGCTGGCCGGAGTCGAGCCAGGCGATGACGGCCTCGGTGGTGAGGGTGGGATGAGCCGGCCGGCCAGTCAGCCAGGGGCCACGGTCGGCGCGGTTGATCGGGCGGTCGGCGCTCGGCAGGTAGAGACCCACGTGCGATGCGTCGGCGTCCGGCCTGACCGTCCGGCGCACCTCCTCGCCCAGCCGCGTTGGAGTTCCGCGCGCTGGCGAGATCCGGACGGTCTTGCGAAATTCGTTGGTGTCTAAGTCGGTGCTCCTGCGAGGGTGCAAGCATGGCGAACGACGAGGCACGGAGCCGAGCGGCAGAAGTGAACGAGCAGTTCCGCCCGATCGAGTTGACGGCTGAGACGGTCACTCGTCCGGCGGGGTCGCACACCCCGACCGTGCACTCGTTCCTCCGGCACCTTCGTGCGAAGGGTTTGGACTGCGTTCCCGAGCCCGTGTCGCTGGACGGCGAGACTGAGACGCTTCGCTTCATCGAGGGCGAGAGCGGCGGTGACGGGTGGAAGCACCAGCACGACGAGCAGGGATTGCGATCGGCGGCGCGCCTCCTGCGGCGTATCCACGACGCTTCCGCTGACTGGGTCCCACCCGACGACGCCGTCTTCGCCGCACCGGCGGCGGAGGGCGGCGACGTCTTCGTCAACGGCGACCCCGGGCCCTGGAACTTCGTCTGGCGGGGCGGAGAGGCCGTCGCGCTCATCGACTGGGATTTCCTACACCGCGCGCCCAGACTCAGCGACGTGGCGTACGCCCTCCGGTGGTTCGCCCCGGTCCGGGACGACCAGGCAGCCCTTGAGTGGCATCACTTCCCGGAGGTCCCCGATCGGCGAGCTCGCATCGAGGCCTTCCTCGACGCGTACGGGATCGCGGCCGACTTCGATGTCGCCGACGCCGTCGTCCAACGCATCCGCTACTCCAACGAGCACGTCCGGTTCCTCGCCGCCCAAGGGCAGGAGCCTCAGAAGACTTGGGTCGCCGAGGGCAACGTCGAGGAGGAGGAACTTGCCGAGATCGCGTGGATCGAGGAGAACAGGACGCTGTTCTCCCGTTGATGGCCTACGGACGTCTACCCACGTGGAACGCGGTTCACGAGTGGTCGCCAGCGATGAAGCTTCCTGGTAGCCGCGACGAGTGCGTCCGCCCGATGAGCGGACACATGTCAGGATGCGCTCGTGGAGGCAGCGCTCGTGGCGCGCGGAGCGGCAGCGGCATCGTCCCTCGCCGTCGACCTTGATCTGCGTGTGGAAGACGTGGTCGTTCTCCAGAACTCCAACACCCTCGCGCTCCGCCTCTTGCCATGCGACGTTGTCGCACGAACTGCCGTCGCCGGACAGGAAGTGGCGGCGTTCGAGGTGTCGGTCGCGCGGAACCTGGGCGCCTGCTCGGCTCCTATCGCGTCGCTCGACCCTCGGGTGGAACCGCGGGTGTACGAACGTGATGACTTTGCTGTCACCTTCTGGAGCTACTACGACTCCGTGACGGGCATGGCGTCGCCGTCCGAGTACGCCGACGCTCTGCATCGCCTACATGCGGCGATGCGCAGCATTGAGGTCGATGCACCGCACTTCACGGAGCGAATCGCGGCCGCTGAGGGTCTCGTAGCGGATCGACACGAGACGCCTGGGCTTGTCGATGCTGACAGAACTCTTCTCCTCGATGCGCTGCGCGACGGGCGGAAAGCGCTGTGCAGCCGCGTGACCGCGGACCAGTTGCTGCACGGTGAGCCGCATCCCGGCAACCTACTTGTCACTCGAGACGGCCTTCTCTTCATCGACCTCGAGACCTGCTGCCTAGGTCCCATCGAGTTCGACGTCGCCCATGCGCCAGTGGAAGTCAGCGCGCTGTATCCCGGTGTCGATCAAATCTTGCTCCAGGAGTCTCGTCGCCTCGTTCTGGCGATGGTCGCGGCTTGGCGTTGGGATGTGCGAGATGAGTTTCCGGATGGCCACCGACATGGACTCAAGATTCTGGAACTGCTTCGCAACGGGCCTCCCTGGCCCGCGTTGGGTGCGCTCTCAACGGATTAGCGAGACGACCCTCTATGCCGCGATCCGGTCGCTCGACGACCCGCGCCTTACCGCGAGTGCACCGCAGACCGTGGCCCCCGACGGCGTCGACCCGACTTTGATCGGGTGCGTCGAGGACGGCCGTTTCCTCAAGGTTCCCCTCGTCGGGTTCGCCAATCTCTGCTGCATCTCCACACGAATTGTCGAGATGCAGGGAACTTTGACTTTGCCTACGTATTGTTTAACAACTCGAGTTATGTCAGGCGCGATCCGTGTGGGAGGGCCCTTGATCGGGCGGCGCAGGGAGTCGAGTGACCTTGACTGAGAGGTTCCGGGCATCTGATGCCACACCGCGCCGGAGCGCGAGCTTGTCGGTCCAGCCCGATAGATTCGGGAGGAAGGATCGGATCGCGGAACGTGGAGTGCATGTGGCATCACAGCTGGATGGCCGGTTCGCCGCCGCGCTCGGTGCGTTGGCTGAGCGCGGGAGACGCTCGTGACCGTCACGGAACCGACCCTCGAGGAGCAGGCCGTGAGGTCGCGGCACCGTGTGAAGACGTACGGCGAGGTCTTCACGCCGCGTCACATGGTCGACCAGATGCTAGATCTGGTTGGGGACGACCTGGAGACCAGCCCGGACTTCGTCGACAGGACATTCCTCGAGCCGGCGGCAGGCCACGGCAACTTCCTCGTCGCGATCCTCCGACGCAAGCTCCTCGCCATTGAGAAGCGGTATCCAGCCGAGGCATGGGCGGCAGAGTCGCTCTTCGCGCTCGCCTCGATCTACGGGATTGAGCTCCTCGAGGACAACCACCAGGATGCCAAGGCGGTCATGCTCGCGGAGTTCCACGGCTTCCACCAGGCCCACGGCACTCCTTGCGGTCCGGACACCGACCTCCACCGGGCGGCAACGTTCCTGATCGAGACGAACATCGTGCGAGGCGACACCCTGACTGGCAAGACGCCCACGGGGGACGACATCCAGTTCTCCTGGTGGCACAGGATCGACGGAAAGCCCGGCGAGGTGCGACGTGATCCCTTTACGCTCGCCTCGCTACGTGACGACGCCGGCTTCGACTTCACCGCCTACGACAGCTACGGCGAATGCAGGATCGAGAAGGTCCACGAACAAGAGAAAGCCGATGCCTAGCCCGAAGATCAGCACCTACCGCGAGATCGTCCCGCTCATCTACTCGTGGCGAACTCCGGACGTCCCCAAGTACGACGGCTGGGAGAAGATCGGCTACACCGAGCAGGAAAGCGCCGACAAGCGCATCGCCCAGCAGGCCAGCCAGATGTCCATCACGAAGGAGAAGGTCTGGGCTCGCCGGGCCGTCTTCACGTCGGAGGCTGGTGGACGCTTCACCGACCGGGACTTCCATGACTTCCTGAAGCAGCAGGGCGTGAAGCGCGAGACCACGCCCGTGCGTACGGAGTGGCACCACCTTGCGGCTGCGCCGAAGAGCTCCCTGCAGTACTTCAACGACTTCGCCGGGCAGGACTTCAGCGACCTCCAGGCCGACGGAGTGGACGACTACGTCCTGCGCCCTGAGCAGCAGGCCGCCGTCGCTCAGGCGGTCACCGCATTCGAGGACGGCGCTGAGGAGGTGCTGTGGAATGCTAAGCCGCGGTTCGGCAAGACGCTGACCACCTACGACCTGATGCGCACACTGGACGTCCAGAAGGTCCTGATCGTCACCAACCGTCCGGCGATCGCGAACTCCTGGTACGACGACTTCACGCGCTTCATCGGCCACCGGACGACCTTCAAGTTCGTCTCCGAGTCGCCGTCACTGGAGACACGCTCTCCACTGACCCGCGAGCAGTGGCGTGCCTTCTCGCTCGAGCACGAAGACCAGGACCCGCGCATCGTCGAGTTCGTCTCGTTGCAGGACCTCAAGGGTTCGCAGTACTTCGGCGGCAGCTACCCCAAGCTCAAGCACATCGCAGACTTTGCCTGGGACCTGCTGGTGATCGACGAGGCCCACGAGGGCATCGACACCACCAAGACCGACGTCGCATTCGACCAGATCAAACGGACCAGGACGCTGCACCTGTCCGGCACGCCGTTCAAGGCGCTGGCCTCCGGCAAGTTCGGCAAGCACCAGATCTTCAACTGGACGTACGAGGACGAGCAGACCGCCCGTCAGCAATGGACCGACGCCGCCCAGGAGAACCCGTACGAAGAGTTGCCGACGCTCAACCTGTTGACCTACCAGATCTCGCGGATGATCACCGATCGCCTGGCTCTGGGGGTCGCGGTAGAGGAGGACGAGGCCAACATCGACTTCACCTTCGACCTCAACGAGTTCTTCGCGACCAAGGACAACGGGTACTTCGAGCACGAGGCCGAGGTCAAGAAGTTCCTCGATTGCCTAACGACCAACGAGAAGTACCCGTTCTCCACTGCCGAACTGCGCGACGAGATCCGGCACTCGTTCTGGCTGCTCAACCGGGTCGCTTCCGCGAAGGCACTGCAGAGGCTCCTCAAGAACCACGACGTCTTCAAGGACTACACGGTCGTCTTGGCAGCCGGCGACGGACGGTCCAACGACGACTCCGATTTGGTGGCGGTCGGCAAGGCGCTCGACAAGGTCGGCAACGCCATCGGCGACGCCGCCACCAGCACCTGGAATGCCACCACCAATGCCGTCAGCAGCGCCTGGGACTGGACCGTCGACAACTCCGGCACCCTCAGCGCCATCACTGGCGGCGCCGCCATCGTCTCCTACGCCCTCTGTGGACCCACCGCCGGCATCGGATGCACAGTCGGCGGTGCCCTGAGCTTGACCAGTGCCGGTCTCGCCGGGCTCAACGCCGCGAACACCTGCTTCTACAAGTCCGGTGCAACCGGAGCTGACTGCGCGCTCAGTGCTGTCGACCTCGGGCTGTCAGTTGTTGGTGTCAGAATCCCAAGCAAGTTGGTCTTTAGCGGTAAGCACGTCTCGAAGTACCGCAAGGACCTTAGTGAGGGCGGCTGGAATATGACCTTCGGTATTGGGTCCTGCGCCGTCAGCGAAGCCGCCTACGCCGCCACAGGGGCAGTCGCCACGGTCAACAGCACTGGATGCTTCACTTCTTTGGCCAACCCCACCTTTGCCGGCAGCAAGTAGCGAGCATGCTCGAGCAGGGACTACGGCTAGTTGCCGGATCGACGATGGTGTTTGCCATCCTGGGGTTGGTTGAATTCATTGATGGCACCAAGATGCGTCACCTCTTCGACCTTGGGTGGGCCTACCGATTCCCGTCAGAGAACTACTCCCCGAAGTGGCGCAGGTTGGACAATCGCGGCTTGAAAGTGGTCGGCTACCGCCTCCTTATGTGGGCCGCTCTATTGGGCATGCTGATCGGCGCCATCATGGCTTTGATTGCACTGCTCGATAGGGCCATCGGCTCGTGACTCCCCGAGTCGGCTCCAAGCTGCCCGATGCCGCCCGGATCAACCAGCCATCACCGCAGGCCCTCATACAGAACGTGTGGCGAGATGTGTCTCAGACCGCGTCTTCGTCCACACCGTTCCCCGGTGAACGCCGAACTGCTCCGCCAGTGTGGTCACGCTCACGCCCTCTGCGCGGGCAGTTCGTATAGCGTCCACTTCGGACTCAGTGAGTCGTGTTCGAGGTCGTTTCTTTGGTTCCACCGACGCCCCGATCAGGGCGTCGTCAGCGTCACCCTCCACGTCGGCATCGTCGCGACACCCTTGATTCCACGCGGAAACAAGCCTCTCGACCCGTGGTCGCCTGTTCCCGCAACGCTCCATTGCGTCCGCCCACGGCTCGGGGAGGATTGGGTCGAGTACGTCAGCCAGCTCGGCTACGACCCGAAGCTGGGGCCTGACCCCGGTTCTTGGACACGCTGAATCCAGCACCTGCTGGGGAAGCGAGATGATCCAAGAACCATGGCCAGGAAGAACTACTCCGAGGAGTTCCGTCGTCAGGCCGTTGACTTGTACGAGTCCACCCCGGGCGCCACGGTCCGCGGCATCGCCGAGGACCTCGGCATCGTGCGCGGGACGCTGCGGCATTGGCTCGAGGTCTACGGGACCGGCAAGAAGACCGCCGCGGACGGGACGTTGACCTCCAACCCCCTACAGTCCAAGAAGTCACCGGCGAGCTCGTCCGCACCGGCCGGCGAGACACCGGAGACAGAGCCCCGCGGGGTGGTGGGCTTTGAGGTGATCCTCGGTGCCTACGCGTCGCTGCCGTCGATAGCAGCGACGGTCTCAGTATTGCTGGTGTCGTAGAGCTTGGCCATCGACCCTTCGGACAGGTAGCGGCGGTCGCCGGCGATCCATTCGTCGTGCATGTCGATGAGCACCGCGCCGACCAGCCGGATCACGGCTGCTGCGTTGGGGAAGATGCCCACGACCCGGGAGCGGCGCTTGATCTCCTTGTTGACCCGCTCGAGCGGGTTGGTGGACCAGATCTTGCGCCAGTGCTCGCGCGGGAAGCCGGTGAACGCGAGCACCTCTGCCTTCGAGGCGTCCATCAGCGGTCCGAGTTTGGGGAACCGGGCGGCGAGTTCGTCGCGGGTCTTGTCCCACGCCGCGTGGACGTCCTCAGGGGTGGGTTGGGCGAAGATCATCCGGAACGCCGCGGCCACGTAGTCGGCCTGGCCCTTGGGCACGTGCGCGAGCAGGTTGCGGGCGAAGTGGACCCGGCAGCGCTGGTGCGCGACACCCTGGAACGCCCTGCTCAACGCCTTGACGAGCCCTGAGTGCTGGTCGCTGATGACCAGTCGCACCCCGGCCAGTCCACGCTGCTTGAGCCCTGATCCACCGGCTGCGTCGGGCTCTGTGAGCGTGGCGTAGAACGAGGTGCCCTCCTGAGCAGGGAAGATGTCGATTGCGACGTCGTCACCCA
>NZ_LUPI01000097.1:0-22687 GCF_001627265.1 Nocardioides sp. REDSEA-S30_B4
GCCCAGGGCTTTGGCGCGGCGGACGTCGAGGGGGTCGGTGGAGCCGGCGGCGGCGAGTTGGTCGGCGATGGTGCGGATGGCGTGCTCGAGCTCTTCGGCGTCGGCCCGGTCGAGAAGGCCGGTGAGGTGGACGCCGCTCGCGGTGCCGATGGACCAGGCGGTGTTCAGGTCGAGGGTGACGTGCAGCGTCGCTTGGGTGTCGGCCTCTTCCATCTCGGTCGCTTCGGGGTCGAACCGTGCGGCTGCTTCGGCGACGAGTCGTTTGACGGTGGTGAAGGAGGCGGTGTGGATGACGTGGGCGAGGTGGGCGTCGACGAACGCCGCTGCTTCTGCGGTGAGTGCGCGGGTGAGGTCGGTGACGCGGCGTACTCGCCAGACCTGGACCTGGCCGTCGAGGAGGCGCTGCCAGATCTTGGGGAGTCGGTAGCGGGCTTCGACGGCGTCTGAGAGCAGCATCCGCCCGGAGTCGGTCGAGCGACCGAGGGCGGCGGCGAGCTCGAGGACCGCGAACTCGCTGATCTCCGGTGCACCCGGGCCGGCGAGCTCGAGCATGGTGTCGGCGCCGGGCATCCCGAACCGGGACACCCACGCGTTCTCGGCCTCGGTGTGGGCGTCGTCGTCGGGCAGCCCGAACGTGCCGTAGAGGTCGGGCAGCAGGGCGCCGGTGGTGTGGCGCTCAGCCCACTCGGCGATGGCGATGAACCGGTCCCGGTCGGCCTGGTCAGCGGCCTGGTCGAGGTCGCGAATCTCGGTCAGCAGGTCACCGGTCGGGACAGGAGAGTCCTGTGCCGACTGATCCTGGTGTCCGAGTGCCATGACCAGATTCTACTAGAACACCAGTTCGAAGGAAACCCTGTTGCGGGCCCCGGATCGAATGTGTGGAGGACGAATCAAGCGCAACCCAAGCGAGCACCCCAGCGGGCCGAAGGGGTCGAGCGAACCGCGACCAGGTACCGAAATCGAAGTCGACCGCAAGCACGGTTTCGATCAATGAAGGACCTGCTGCAGCGCGAACGTCCAGGCGCCCACCCACCCCGACCACCGAGTCGACAAGGACCGGAGGGCGTGCCGTGAAAGGGGTTCACGAGGAACCCTCCAGTCGCCCCGTGGAGCAGGTTGCTTGTCGGCGTACGGGGTTTCGAGGCTCGTCGCTGGCGCTCCTCGCACCTCAACCAGCGGTGGGGGCGGGGTCTCGAGACGGCGCTGGCGCGCCGCGTCGACCAGCGGTGGGGACACGACCTGGGGTGGTGAGGCCGTACGATCCAGGCGTGGAGACCCTGCGCCTGATCCTGCTGTTCGTGCACATCCTCGGCTTCGCCGCGCTCATCGGCGGCCTGATCGCCCAGGCGGGCCCGGGGGAGAAGAAGGTGAACGCGGCGATGCGTGACGGCGCGGGCACCGCGTTCCTCGCCGGGCTCGCGCTGGTCGGGGTGCTCTCGGCCGGGGACCAGGAGCCGAACAACACCAAGGTCGGCGTCAAGCTGCTCATCGGCCTGGTCGTCCTCGTGCTGGTGATGGTCAACGTGCGCAAGCCGAGCATCCCGCAGGGCCTGTGGGCCGGGCTGCTGGCGCTGTCGGTGCTCAACGTGGCGATCGCCGTCTTCTGGTCGCCCGCGCACGCCTGGGCCTGACCCGTTGGCCCTGGGGCGCCGCCCCGCCCAGGGGTAAAGAATCCCCCGGTGTGAGCCAGGGGACGTTTCAGCCTGCTCTCAGGTAGGCACGCTGCTGTCACTGGGGTGAGGCGGCCACGTGCTCGACGCCCCCGTCGGGCCCTCGCGGTCGCGCCGCCATCACCGCCACGTGGACGCCGGGTGCGGCCGTGGTCGCAGCACCCACTCGCACGGCCCGGCGTCGGACGCAGACACCGACCCGAGGAGCCGTGCATCCCCATGTCCGACCCGAGCCTCTTCATCGACGGAAAGTGGCGTGACGCCGCCGATGGCGGCACCCGCGAGATCCGCTGCCCCGCGGACGGTACGCCGGTGCGCACCGTGTCCGAGGGCGGTGCCGACGACGCGGTGGCCGCCGTCCTGTCCGCCCGCCGCGCCTTCGACAACGGTCCCTGGCCCCGCACCCCGGCGCCGGAGCGGGCGGCGCTGCTGCACCGCCTGGCCGACCGGCTCGAGTCCGACAAGGACGAGGTCGCCCGCCGGGAGTCCCTCGACACCGGCAAGCGCTTCGTGGAGAGCCAGATCGACGTCGACGACATCGTCGGGGTGTTCCGGCACTTCGCCTCGCTCGCCCAGGCCGAGTCCGGTCGCGTGGTCGACCCCGGGATGCCCGACGTGCGGAGCCGGGTCGTGCACGAGCCGGTGGGCGTGTGCAGCCTGATCACGCCGTGGAACTACCCGTTGCTGCAGACCGCGTGGAAGGTCGCGCCGGCGCTGGCCGCGGGCAACACCTTCGTGCTCAAGCCGAGCGAGCTGACGCCGTCCACGGCCATGTGGCTGATGGACGCCCTGAGCGACGTGGGCCTGCCGGCGGGCGTGGCCAACCTCGTCACGGGTGCCGGCGACGCGGTGGGACCGGTGCTCACCGAGGCCCCGGAGGTCGACCTGGTGTCCTTCACCGGCGGCGTCGTGACCGGCCGCCGGATCATGGCCGCGGCCGCCCCGACGGTGAAGCGCGTGGCCCTGGAGCTCGGCGGCAAGAACCCCAACATCGTCTTCGCCGACGCCGACCTGGATGCGGCCATCGACAACGCCCTCACGGCGGTCTTCCTCGACTCCGGGCAGGTCTGCTCGGCCGGGGCCCGGCTCATCGTCGAGGACACCGTCCACGACGAGGTCGTCGACGAGCTGGTGCGCCGGGCGAAGGAGATCCGCCTCGGCGGCCCCTTCGACGACTCGGCCGAGACCGGGCCGCTGATCTCCGCAGCGCATCGCGAGAAGGTCGAGGCCTACGTCGCGGCCGGGCTCGAGGAAGGCGCGACCCTGCGCTGCGGCGGCGCGCGACCCGAGGGGGCGGCGTACGACGAGGGGTTCTTCTACCTGCCGACGATCCTCGACGACTGCGCCGCGGACATGTCGTGCGTGCAGGAGGAGAGCTTCGGCCCGGTGCTGACCGTCGAGCGCTTCACCGGCGCGGACCGCGAGGCGCGCGAGGAGGCGGCCGTCTCGATCGCCAACGACACGATCTACGGCCTCGCCGGGGCGGTGTGGACCGAGAACGCCGGTCGCGCCGAGCGCGTCGCGGCCCGGCTGCGCCACGGCACGATCTGGATCAACGACTACCACCCGTACGTCCCGCAGGCCGAGTGGGGCGGGATGAAGCAGAGCGGCATCGGCCGCGAGCTGGGGCTGGCCGGTCTCGAGGAGTACCGCGAGACCAAGCACATCTGGCACAACACCCGACCCGCGCGTGCGGGCTGGTTCAGCGACAGCACCGAGGGCAGCACCGAGGAGAAGGGATCCGAGAAGTGAGCACCGAGCGTTACGACTACGTCATCGTCGGCGGGGGCTCCGCCGGGTCCGCCCTCGCCAACCGGCTCTCCGCCGACCCCTCGGTCAGCGTGCTGGTGCTCGAGGCGGGTCGCAGCGACACCAAGCTCGACCCGTTCATCCACATGCCGGCGGCGCTGCCCTACCCGATCGGCAACAGGCTCTACGACTGGAAGTACGAGTCCGAGCCCGAGCCGCACATGAACGGACGCCGGATCTACCACGCGCGCGGCAAGGTGCTCGGCGGGTCCTCCTCGATCAACGGGATGATCTTCCAGCGCGGCAACCCGATGGACTACGAGCGCTGGGCGTCCGACCCGGGCATGGAGACCTGGGACTACGCGCACGTGCTGCCGTACTTCAAGCGCATGGAGACGCGCATGCTGGCCGACGGCACCGTCGCCGCCGACGCGTGGCGCGGTGGCTCCGGCCCGCTGGTCCTCGAGCAGGGCCCGGCCACCTCGCCGCTGTTCAACGCCTTCTTCGAGGCCGCGCAGCAGGCCGGCCACCCGCTGACCGACGACGTCAACGGCTACCGCCAGGAGGGCTTCGCGCGCTTCGACCGCAACGTCCACCGCGGCCGCCGGCTCTCCGCGTCGCAGGCCTACCTCCACCCGGTGCGCAAGCGGAAGAACCTCACCGTCCACACGCTCTCGATGGTCACCGGCCTGCGCACCAGCGGGAAGCGGGTCACCGGGGTCGACTACCTGCGCGGTTACAAGCTCAAGCGCAGCGTCGAGGCCGGCGAGGTCATCCTGTGCGGCGGCGCCATCAACTCCCCGCAGCTGCTGCAGCTCTCGGGCATCGGCCCGGCCGACCACCTGCGCAGCCTCGGCATCGACGTGATCGCCGACCTGCCGGGCGTCGGCGCCAACCTCCAGGACCACCTCGAGGTCTACATCCAGCATGCGGCCACCCAGCCGGTCTCGATCGCACCGTGGCTCAAGCACCGCCACAAGCCGCGCATCGGCGCCGAGTGGCTCTTCGGCCGCAAGGGCGTCGGTGCCTCCAACCACTTCGAGGCGGGCGGGTTCATCCGCTCCAACGACGACGTGTCCTACCCCAACCTGATGTTCCACTTCCTGCCGATCGCCATCAGGTACGACGGCTCCCAGCCCGCGGCCGAGCACGGTTACCAGGTCCACATCGGCCCGATGTACTCCGACGTCCGCGGCTGGCTGAAGATCCGGAGCCGCGACCCGCTGGAGCACCCGGCGATGCAGTTCAACTACCTCTCCACCGAGAACGACCGCCGCGAGTGGATCGAGATGGTCCGCAAGGCCCGCGAGATCCTCGAGGCGCCGGCGTTCAAGCCGTTCTCCGGCGGCGAGATCTCGCCGGGACCCTCGGTGCAGACCGACCAGGAGATCCTCGACTGGGTCGCCGAGGACGCCGAGACCGCGCTGCACCCCTCGTGCACGGCCAAGATGGGCACCGGCGAGGACGCCGTGGTCGACCCGACGTCGATGAAGGTCCACGGCGTCGAGGGCCTGCGCGTGGTCGACGCCTCGGTGATGCCCTACGTCACCAACGGCAACATCTACGCCCCCGTGATGATGCTGGCCGAGAAGGCCGCCGACCTGATCGCCGGCAACGAGCCGCTCGAGGCGCTCGACGTCCCGTTCTACAAGCACGGCACCGGCATGCCGCTCTACCCCGAGGGCGACCCGCGCAACGACGCCGCCGTCCCCGGCACCGTCCGGGTCCGCTGAGGAGGAGCTGACGATGACCACGACGCAGCATCGCCCGGTCGACGCGGGCACGCCCGACGACCAGCCGGACTGGACGCTCAACCGGCCGGTCTTCCTCACCGCCGCCGCTGTCACCCTGGCGGTGACGATCTGGTGCGTGGCCGTGCCCGACCAGGCGTACTCGACGCTCGAGACGATCGTCGGGTGGGTCAGCACCAGCCTGGGCTGGTACTACATCGCCCTGACCACCACGGTCCTGGTGTTCGTGCTCTTCCTGGGCTTCTCGCGCTACGGCAAGGTGCGCCTGGGCCCCGAGCACTCCCGGCCGGAGTTCTCCACCGGCGCCTGGGCCGCGATGCTCTTCGCGGCCGGCATCGGGACCGACCTGGTCTTCTACGCCGTCTACGAGCCGGCGTACCAGTACCTCAACCCGCCGGTCATCGAGGGCGGCACGGTGCAGGCGGCCCGGGAGGGCACCGTGTGGACGCTGTTCCACTACGGCATCTCCGGGTGGGGGATGTACTCCCTGATGGGCATGGCGCTGGCCTACTTCGCCTACCGGATGGGGCTGCCGCTGGCGGTGCGCTCGGCGCTCTACCCGATCATCGGCAAACGCATCAACGGCCCCATCGGCACCGCGGCGGACACCGCGGCGATCCTGGGCACCATCTTCGGTGTCGCCACCTCGCTGGGCATCGGCGTGGTGAGCCTCAACGTCGGGCTCGACGTCGTCTTCGGGCTCTCGGTCGGGCTGCCGGTGCAGATCGGCCTGGTCGTGCTGGCGATCGGCATCGCCACCCTCTCGGCGGTCACCGGCGTCGAGAAGGGCATCAAGCTGATCTCGCAGTTCAACGTGCTGCTGGCCATCGGCCTGGCGGCGTACGTGCTGCTCACCGGCCGCACCGCCTTCCTGCTGAACTCGTTGGTCGTCAACGTCGGCGACTACGTCCGAATGCTGCCGGGGCTGACCAACGAGACCTTCGCCTACGAGGACACCGGCGACTGGATGAGCTTCTGGACGCTGTTCTTCTGGGCCTGGTGGATCGCGTGGGCGGCCTTCGTCGGCCTGTTCCTGGCCCGCATCTCGCGCGGCCGCACGATCCGGCAGTTCGTGGCCGGCACGATGATCATCCCGTTCAGCTACATCGTCATGTGGGTGACGATCTTCGGCAATGCCGCCATCAGCGAGATCCGCAGCGGCAACACCGACCTGCGCGAGGTCGTGAACGCCGCCAGCGGCCCCGACACCGCGCTGTGGTCGCTGCTGCAGGAGTACCCCGGCTTCACCTTCGTCGCCGGCGCGTTCATCCTCATCGGGCTGCTGTTCTACGTGACCTCCGCCGACTCCGGCGCGCTGGTGATGGCCAACCTCTCCAGCACGCTGAAGTCGCCCCACCACGACGCCGGCGCCCCGCTGCGCATCTTCTGGGCCGTCGCCACCGGTGCGCTCACGCTGGCCATCGTCGCGGCCGGCAACATCTACGCGCTGCAGTACGCCACCGTCATCATCGGGCTGCCGTTCGCGGTCGTGATGATCGGCGTGATGTGGGGCCTGTGGAAGGCGTTGTCCGCCGAGGGGCACCTCGCCGACAGCCGCCGTGCGGTGACCGGGGCACTGTCGGGCCGCACCACGCTGGCCGAGCGCGACCGACGGGGTCGGGCTCCGTGGCAGGCGAGGCTGCACCGGGCGATGGACTTCCCCGACCGGCAGCGCGCGGACGAGTACCTCGCCCAGGACGCCACGCCGGCGCTGGAGGAGGTCGCCCGCGAGTTCGAGGCGCAGGGTGTCGACGTGGTGGTCGAGTCGGTGATCGACGAGGACGCCGAGCCCGCTGCCGAGCTGCGCGCCGGCGTGGGGGAGCAGCCCTTCGTCTACCGCGTGCAGCGCTGCGCGGCCGCGCTCCCGTCGTACGGCGGTCGGGTGCCGCGCGGCGGCGACCGCTACTACCGCCTCGAGGTGCACCTGCGCGACGGCGGCCAGGGCTACGACGTCATGGGCTACACCCGGGCCCAGCTCATCGACGACGTGCTCGACCAGTACGAGCGGCACCTGGAGTTCCTCCGGCTGGCGGACGCCTGACCGGCACTCGTGCTGTCCCCGGCCGGACGTAGGCTGGGGGCAGCATGAGTGAGCTGACCGAGACGCTGTTCGAGACCCCGCGCACCCCCCGGACCGGTCCCTCCGCCGACGCGCTGCTCGAGGGGCTCAACGAGCCCCAGCGGGCCGCCGTCGTCCACGAGGGATCGCCGCTGCTGGTCGTGGCCGGCGCGGGCTCGGGCAAGACCCGGGTGCTGACCCGTCGCATCGCCTGGACGATCTCCGAGCGCAAGGCGCACCCGGGCTCGATCCTGGCCATCACCTTCACCAACAAGGCCGCGGCCGAGATGAAGGAGCGCGTCGAGGAGCTCGTCGGCAGGCGCGCCCGCATCATGTGGGTCTCGACGTTCCACTCCGCGTGCGTGCGCATCCTGCGCAAGGAGATCGGCGCGCTCGAGCGCGAGGGCGGCACCTGGAAGTCCAACTTCTCCATCTACGACGCCCAGGACCAGAAGCGGCTGATGACGCTGGTCGTCCAGGACCTCGACCTGGACCCCAAGCGCTACCAGCCCGGTGCGCTGCTGCACTGGGTCAGCAACCACAAGAACGAGCTGCGCGACGCCGAGCAGGTCACGGCCGAGGCGAAGAACAAGCTGGAGGAGACCTACGCGGCGGCGTACACGCTCTACCAGCGGCGCCTGCGCGAGGCCAACGCGCTGGACTTCGACGACCTGATCATGACCACGGTCCACCTCTTCGAGGCCTTCCCGGAGATCAAGGAGACCTACCGCCGGCGCTTCCGGCACGTGCTGGTCGACGAGTACCAGGACACCAACCACGCGCAGTACGCCCTGATCCACCAGCTCTGCGCAAACCCCCTCGACCAGTCCTCGGTCGAGGCCGAGGGCGAGCGGGTCCCGCCCGCCGAGCTGATGGTCGTCGGCGACGCCGACCAGTCGATCTACGCCTTCCGCGGCGCCAACATCCGCAACATCCTCGACTTCGAGGAGGACTTCCCCGACGCAGCGACCATCCTGCTGGAGCAGAACTACCGCTCCACCCAGACCATCCTCACCGCCGCCAACGGGATCATCGGCCACAACAAGGGCCGCAAGCCCAAGCGGCTGTGGTCCGACGCCGGCGACGGCGAGCGGATCGTCGGCTACGTCGCCGACGACGAGCACGACGAGGCCCGCTTCGTCTCCGGGGAGATCGACACCCTGGTCGACGGCGGCGCCAAGCCCGGCGACGTCGCGGTGTTCTACCGCACCAACGCCCAGTCCCGGGTCTTCGAGGAGATCTTCATCCGCACCGGGCAGCCCTACAAGGTCGTCGGGGGCGTGCGGTTCTACGAGCGCCGCGAGGTGCGTGACGCCTTGGCCTACCTGCGGATGCTGGCCAACCCCGAGGACCAGGTCTCCCTACGGCGCATCCTCAACACCCCCAAGCGCGGCATCGGCGACCGCGCGGTGGCCTGCGTCTCGGCGTACGCCGAGCGCGAGCGGATCTCCTTCTGGTCGGCCCTGCAGCGCGCCGACGAGGCCCCGGGCCTGGCGACCCGCTCCCTGAGCTGCATCCGCGGCTTCGTCGACCTCGTGCAGGAGCTGCAGTCGATGGTCGACGGCGGCGAGCGGGCCGACGTGGTCCTCGAGACGACCCTCGAGCGCTCGGGCTACCTCGCCTCGCTGGAGGACTCCGACGACCCGCAGGACGCGACCCGCCTGGAGAACCTCGCCGAGCTCGTCGCGGTGGCCCGCGAGTTCGCCGAGGACCCGCAGGCCGGGCCGTCTGCCGACCCCGCCGACGTCGACGCCGGGCTGGTCGAGCCCGGTCTCACCGACTTCCTCGAGCGGGTCGCGCTGGTGGCCGACACCGACCAGATCCCCGACGACCCGGACGGCGAGGACGTCGGGGTCGTCACCTTGATGACGTTGCACACGGCCAAGGGGCTGGAGTTCCCGATCGTGTTCCTCACCGGCCTCGAGGACGGCGTCTTCCCGCACTCGCGGGCGCTGGGCGACCAGACCGAGCTCGAGGAGGAGCGGCGCCTGGCCTACGTCGGCGTCACCCGGGCCCGCGAGCGTCTCTACCTCTCCCGTGCGGTGGTCCGCTCGGCGTGGGGCGCGCCATCGCACAACCCTGCGTCGCGCTTCCTCGACGAGATGCCGGTCGACCTGGTCGACTGGCGCCGCACCGAGGGGGCCCAGACCCGCTGGTCGCGGCCCGACCTCTCCGGGTCTCTCGGTGCCCCCGGCGGCGGGATGGGCAGCCCCACCGCCTCGGGTCGGCGCAACTTCTCCGCCGCCGCGGCCCGCGCCGACGCTGCGTCGAAGTCGCGCAAGCGCGACCGCCCGGTGCCCTCGCTCGCCGCCGGCGACCGGGTCACCCACGACTCCTTCGGCCTGGGCACGGTCGTGTCCGTCGAGGGCGAGGCCGACCGCGCGGTCGCCTCGATCGACTTCGGCTCCGACGGCGTCAAGCGGCTGCTGCTGCGCTACGCGCCGGTGGAGAAGTTGTAGCGAACTGCTGGTCGAGGTGCGAGGCCGGCCACGGCCGAGCCTCGAGGCCCCGTCAAGTCGGCGACCGCGTCACCGGGTCTCGAGGCTCCTCGCTGGCGCTCGTCGCACCTCGACCAGCGAGGGTCGTCAGGGAGTCACACCATTCGCGATCAGCGCCGCCCGCGGGTCGACGGGGTCGCCACCACCGGGGCGCACCTCCAGGTGCAGGTGCGGGCCGGTGACGTTGCCGGTCGAGCCGACGGTGCCGATCACGTCACCGGGGGCGACGACGTCGCCGGCGGAGACGTAGATCGAGGTCTGGTGGGCGTACCAGACCTCGGTGCCGTCCTCGAGCGTGAGGACGGTCTTGTTGCCGTAGGCGCCGTCGTAGCCGGTGGAGGTGACCACACCGCGCGCCACGGCGACGAGGGAGGTGCCGGAGTCGGCGGCGAAGTCCAGGCCGGTGTGGTAGCTCGACCACAGGCCGTACTCGCCGAAGGTCGCGGTGAGGCGGTAGCCGGCCAGCGGGAGGACCCAGCGGTTCTCGGCGAGGACGCTGGCGCGCTGCTCGGCCTTCTGCGCGAGCTGGCCCAAGGCTTCGTTGCGCTGCTCGGCCTGCGCCTCGACCTGGGCCTCGAGATCGGCGGACTCGGCGGCAGCCCGGTCTCCGTCGCGGCTCACGACGCCGGGGCGGACGTGCGGGTGGTGCGGCGTGCGGCGCGGCGGCGACCGGCGGCGGCTTGGCGGGTGAGCTCGAGCGGGAGGATCACGGTGTCCTCACCGGCGAAGGACGTGGAGGCGTCGACCGGCTCGAGGTCGGCGAGCACCCGCTCGATCGTGGCGGTGTCCACGTCGGCGCGACGCCGTCCGGAGGTGACCGGGACCGGCGTGGGCTGCTCGACGCGTGCGGCCGGCACGCGGATCGTCTCGGCGGGCAACGTCAGGGCCGGACGCTCGAGCGTGGGAGTGGCGGCGCGACGCTTGCCGACGTACGGCGTGGTCGGGGTGCCGGACTCGGGAGCAGCGACGCTCGCGCGACGACGACCGACGTAGGCGGCCTGCTCGTCTCGGGTCTGACCCATGAAGTGCGATCTCCGGGGTTGGGGGCGTGCTGCTGTGCTGCGTCCCGAGACGATAACCGAAAGGGTGGGTCCCGGACGAAGTGGGGGCTTCGACGGGCCAACGCCCGACGATGCAGAACCGTTACGTTCGCGGCCCCCCGGGCGCCATCTGGGCTAGACCGCCGTGGACGCCTCGCGGTGTCCTCCGGTTGTCCTCGCAGCTACCGGCAGGTCACATGACGTGCATCACGTCGACGCCCCTGCCCCTCGTCCCCAGCACGGGCGCGGGTCTAAGGTGCCCGGGGCGCCGCGTGCGATCACTGCCGCGCGCCGCCAGCGCCGAGAGCCGCGAAAGTCGGCCCGAACGACAACAGAGAAGAACTGGTGGACCAGTGGACCTGATGGAGTACCAGGCGAAGGAGCTCTTCGCCAAGCACGGTGTGGCCACGACGCTCGGCGTCGTCGTCGAGACCCCCGAGGCCGCGAAGGCCGCCGCCGAGGAGATCGGTGGCGTGACCGTGGTCAAGGCGCAGGTCAAGGCGGGTGGCCGCGGCAAGGCCGGCGGCGTGAAGCTGGCCAAGACCGCGGACGAGGCGTTCGAGTACGCCTCCAACATCCTCGGCATGGAGATCAAGGGCCTCACGGTCAACCGCGTGCTCGTCACGCCGGCGACCCCGCCCCAGGAGGAGTACTACTTCTCCTTCCTGCTCGACCGCGCGAACCGGCAGTACCTCTGCATCGCCTCGGTCGAGGGTGGCGTGGAGATCGAGGAGGTCGCCAAGACCAACCCCGACGCCGTCAAGCAGATCGCCGTCGACCCCGGCACCGGTGTGGACGAGGCCAAGGCCCGTGCGATCGCCACCGAGGCGAAGTTCCCCGAGCCCGTCTTCGAGCAGGCCGTGGCGATGATCCGTCGAGGTCAACCCGCTCGCGCGTCTCGAGGGCGACAAGCTCGAGGCCCTCGACGGCAAGGTCTCGCTGGACGAGAACGCCTCGGAGGTGCGCCACCCGCACCACGAGGAGTTCGAGATCCGCGAGGAGGCCGACCCGCTCGAGGCGAAGGCCAAGGACAAGGGCCTCAACTACGTCAAGCTCGACGGCGAGGTCGGCATCATCGGCAACGGCGCGGGCCTCGTGATGAGCACCCTCGACGTCGTCGCGTACGCCGGTGAGAAGCACGGCGGCGTCAAGCCCGCCAACTTCCTCGACATCGGCGGCGGCGCCAACGCGCAGGTCATGGCCGACGGCCTCGACGTCATCCTCAACGACCCCCAGGTCAAGAGCGTGTTCGTCAACGTCTTCGGCGGCATCACCGCCTGCGACGAGGTCGCCAACGGCATCAAGGGCGCCCTGGAGATCCTCGGCGACGCCGCCACCAAGCCCCTCGTGGTGCGCCTGGACGGCAACAACGTCGACAAGGGCCGCGCGATTCTGGCCGAGCTGGACCACCCGCTCGTGACCACGGTCGACACCATGGACGGCGCGGCCGACAAGGCCGCCGAGCTGGCCAACGCCTGAGCCCGGACGAGAGACGAGAAGAACGAGCACATGAGCATCTACCTCAACAAGGACAGCAAGATCATCGTCCAGGGCATCACCGGTGGGATGGGCTCCAAGCACACCACCTTGATGATCGAGGCGGGATCGAACATCGTCGGCGGCGTCAACGCGCGCAAGGCCGGCACCACCGTCGAGCTGGCGGGCACCACCCAGCCGGTCTTCGGCTCGGTGGAGGAGGCCATGAAGGAGACCGGCGCTGACGTCTCGGTCGTCTTCGTTCCGCCGGCCTTCACCAAGGACGCCTGCATCGAGGCGATCGACGCCGGCATCAAGCTGCTGGTCGTCATCACCGAGGGCGTGCCGGTCCAGGACACCGCCGAGGTCTGGTCCTACCTGCAGTCGGACAAGAACCACAACGGCACCCGGATGATCGGTCCGAACTGCCCGGGCATCATCACGCCCGAGGAGTCGCTGGCCGGCATCACCCCGCACACCATCGCGGGCAAGGGCCCCATCGGGCTGGTGTCGAAGTCGGGCACGCTGACCTACCAGATGATGTTCGAGCTGAAGGACTTCGGCTTCAGCACCGCGATCGGCATCGGTGGTGACCCGATCATCGGCACCACCCACATCGACGCCCTCGAGGCGTTCGAGGCCGACCCCGACACCAAGGCGATCGTGATGATCGGCGAGATCGGCGGCGACGCCGAGGAGCGGGCCGCGGCGTACATCAAGGACAACGTGACCAAGCCGGTCGTCGGCTACGTCGCCGGCTTCACCGCCCCCGAGGGCAAGACGATGGGCCACGCCGGCGCCATCGTCTCGGGCTCGGCGGGCACCGCGCAGGCCAAGAAGGAGGCCCTCGAGGCCGTCGGCGTGAAGGTCGGCAAGACGCCGTCCGAGACCGCCGAGCTGATGCGGGAGATCATGAACAACCTCTGATCCGCACCCCGGATCGCCACGAGCGCCCTCGACCTCCGGGTCGGGGGCGCTCGTGCGTGCTGTGGCGGGATGGGTGGGTCGCTCAGCAGGGGTCGGCGGCGAAGACGCACATCTGCGCGACGACCTCGGCGCTGCGGTCCTGCTCGCGCTCCTGCTCGGTCTCGACGACGGCGGGGTCCCCGGCGCCCTGGAAGTACGACGTGGAGTACAGCACCGCGTTGCCGACCCGGACCGCCTGGTGGAGGAAGCCCTCACCGGTGTCGTCGTAGCCGTTGACGAACACCACGGACTGCTCGCCCAGGTCGCTGGTCAGCACCTCGGCGGAGACCCGGGGCTGCCCCTGAGGCCGGCAGGACTCGGCCTGCGTGCGCAGCTCCTCCAGCGCGGCCGCGGCCGTGGTGTCGTCCTCGTAGACCGAGACGACGCGGTCCATGCCGCCCTGGCTGGGGTCGGTGTAGACCGCCTGCAGGCTCTCGAGGGCGCCGGAGACGTCCCAGGCGGGGCTGGTGGCGCACGGGCCGACCGCCTGCGGCTGGTACTCCGGGAGCACCTGGGTGCGGTCGGGGTCCTCCAGCGGGAAGCCGTCGGTGAGCGGGAAGTCCTCGGGGACGTCGACGCGCCACGCGACCGCGTCGGTGCTCGGGCCGTCGGTGGCGTAGAGGCCCGGGTCGGGACGGGCGTCCGTGCCGTCCTGGCTCAGCGCCACGGGCACGCCGATCGCGGTCATCGCCGCGACGGTGCCACCGGCGACCGCGAGCGCGGTGTTGCGCCGGCGGAGGCGGTCGCCACGTCGGCGTACCTCGGAGGCGGGCAGCGGGTGCAGGTCGGTCTGGTCCATCGTCGTGAAGCTCTCGAAGAGGTCGTTCTCAGGCACTGGTCGCTCCTCCCGGCAGCGTGGTCTGGTGGTCGGCGAGCAGGGCGGCGAGGGCGGCCCGCCCGCGGGAGAGCCGCGCCTTGACGGTGCCCTCGGGGACACCGGTCTCGCGGGCGACCTCGTGGACCGGGAGGTCCGCGAGGTGGTGCAGCACCAGGGCCCGTCGCTGGGCCTCCGGCAGCTGCTTGAGCGCCGCCACGAGCGCCACGTGGGCCTCGCTCGGCGCCGCCGCCGTGGTGGGGGAGGCGAGGGCCCGGTCGGCCGGGCGTCGTCCTCTCGCGACCCGGCGCCAGCGGCTGACCGCCAGCCGGTACGCCGTCGTGCGCACCCATGCCTCGGGGTGGCCCGCACGGTCCAGCGACCGGCGGTGGGCCCACGCCCGCACGAACGCCTCCTGCACGCACTCCTCGGCCTCGTCGCGGCTGCCGATCATGGCGTACACCTGACCGACGACGCGGGCGTAGGAGGTCGTGTAGAAGTCGTCGAACTCGACCTCGTCCATCGTCCTGCTCTCGTCTCCGGGGACGGCCACGTCGCCGTCCTCGCAGTGTGTACGCCGCGGGGCGCGGGGCGGTTGCACCCCGCCGCAGGTATTTCTGGGGCGGTGCTCCGGGGGAGCGCGCGGTCAGCTGCCCGAGCGCAGGCGCTCGAGGCCGCGCTCGGCGAGCGCGAGGAACGCCCCACGGTCCATCTCGACGCCGGGGGCCGGGATGAACCCGAGCTGCAGGAGCTGACCGCCGGTGCGGGCCACGGCCATGAAGTACTTCACCGAGCGGTTCTCGGTGACCTCGACCGTCACGTGCCACACGGCGAGCTCCTCCTTCGCCGAGCTGCGCGAGGCGGCGGTCACCACCTCGGTGCCGAGCTCGCGGTCGGAGCAGGAGTCCATCTTGCGGCGGATCGTGGAGACGAAGGACCGGGCCTGCTTCTCCGGCAGCCGGCCGACGGTCTCGGTGAGGCCGAACTCCACCGGCAGCTCGGCCTCGGGGATGAGGAAGGTGCGGGTCGAGGAGGCCCGCATCCGCTCCCCGCCGGTGGTGCCGGAGAACGAGGTCTTGTCGCAGCGGGTGGCCGCGGCGTTCTGGCCGCGCACCTTCTCCGGGCGGGTGCCCACCCAGGGCGCGTCGACGCTGCTCACCGGGGGTAGGTCACCCTCCACCAGCATCGTCGCGGGATCGCCGACGGGCAGCGCGTCGCGACGCTGCGTCTTCGGCGTACCGCGGGAGCAGGCGGAGCCGCCGGGCAGGTCGCAGACCCCGTCGACGGCGGCGGCCAGCAGCAGGGTCTGGGCCTGGGGCGCCTCCAGCCGGTCGTCGCGGACCGAGGAGGTGGTGGTGACCACGAAGCGACCGGTGCGGGCGAGCCCGACGACGGTGGTGGTCACCGGGTCCGCCCAGTCGCGGAGCACGATCTGCAGCGCCTCGTCGCCGACGCCGGTGACGGTGCTGGTGGAGAGCAGCTGGCTGCGCTCGGCCTGGCAGCGGGCGAACCACTCGGTGAGCCGCCCCATGGCGCGGCCGGCGGCCCGCTCGTTGCGGGAGGCCTCGGTGCTCGCGACCACGCTGCGCCGCGGGTCGGCTCCCCGCGGCGTCTTGATCTCGCGGACCAGGGCGTCGACGACACGGGGGTCGGCGTACCTCGCCTGCTGGCAGGGCATCACCAGGCCGTCGCCGTGGGTGTTGTCGTGGGTCGAGAGCTCCTCCCAGTCCCTGCCGGGCAGCAGCGAGGCGACCCGGTCCACGGAGACCATGGCCGAGGTGGGGAGGACGTCGGTCTCCTGCGGGGCGGACGGCGCCGGGGCGCTCGGCGTGGAGAGCGCGGCGACGGGCTCGCGGTCGAGGGTGGGGCGGACGCCGGCGGGGTCGGAGACCACGGCGCCGGCGACGGCCACCGCGGCGACGGCGACGACGGCCCCCACCGCGGTGTGGGTACGCCGGCGGGTGGCACCGGCACGCCGGATGATCGAGGCCCGGGGCCAGCGGGCGTCGAGCGTGGTCTCGAAGAGGCTGCGCAGGACCGTCGGCACGACGGTCGTGGGGACGTCACGGTGCACGGCGAACTGGGAGGTCGCGGTCTGCAGCTCGCGGGTCGTGGTCTCCACGGTCTGGGAGACCTCGCGGGCCATCTGGTCGAGGCTGACGGTGGCCAGGTGCGTCAGCAGCAGCACCCGACGTTGGTTGTAGGTCAGCTTCCCCAGCGCCTCCAGGGTCGCGGCGACCTCCGGCTCGAGGCCGCGCTCCCTGTGCCAGCGGCGGGCGGTGTGCCGGCGGACCGCGCTGCGCGAGGCGCGGACGTCCCCGGTCAGGGCGAACGTCTGCACGAGCAGCCGGTCCCGGGCGTCCTTGTAGAACGCGTCGAACTCCTCTGGGTCCCTCATGGCGCGTCCAACCATAATGAGGGGGGCCTGGCGGCGATGATGGGCAGGTCATGTCCTCCCTGATCTCGCGGCCGACCGGCCCCGCCCGAGCGCGGGGCACCGACTCCCGACCCGGACCGCGGCTCCCGCTCGCGGTGGTGGCGTTCCTCGGCGGCCTGCTGGCCGCCCTGGGGCCGCTGCTGGTGTGCCTCGGGGTGGGTGTCGTCGGCTGGTTCCTCGCCGACGCGGGCTCGCACGGTCAGCCCTCCGACGGCCTGCGGGTCGGCGCGACGGCCTGGCTGATGGGCCACGGGTCCGGTGTCTCGGTCGAGGGGGTCCGGCTCACCGTCGTACCCCTCGGCGTGACGCTGCTGGCGGCCTGGAGCACCTGGCGTGCCGGCCTGCGCGTGGGCCAGCTGGTCTCCGGCCACGGCCCCGACGCCGACGGCATCGAGGACGGCGAGCGCGACTGGACCGTGCCGGTCGCGGTCGCGCTGCTCCTGATCGGGTACGCCGTCGCCGGCATCGTCACGGCGTCGCTGGCCTCGACCCGGGCCAGCGCCCTCGGCACCGGCGGGGTCGTGACCTGGGCGGCGCTGCTGTGCCTGCTGGTCGGCGGCCCCGCGGTGGCGATCGGCTCGGGGCGCGCGGCGATCTGGGTGGCCGGTGCCCCCGTGAGCCTGGTGGAGTCGGTGCGGACCGCGCGCCGGGTGATCCGCACGTGGCTGCTCGTCGCCCTGGTGGCCTTCCTCGTCTCCTTCGCCCTCGACCTCGGCACCGCGGCCAACGTCATGTCGCAGCTGCACTCCGGTGCCGGCGACGTCGCGATCGTGGTGCTCGTCTCGCTGGTGCTGCTGCCCAACGCGGTGGCGTTCTCCGGCGCCTACCTCGCCGGGCCGGGCTTCACCGCCGGTGCCGGCACGCTGGTGAGCCCGTCGGTGGTGGTCCTCGGGCCGCTGCCGATGTTCCCGATGCTGGCGGCGCTGCCCGACGCGGGGGAGCCGCCCGCCTGGACCGCGGCCCTGGTCGTGCTGCCCGTCGTCGTGGCGGCGGTGGCGACAGCCCGGGCCCAGCAGGTCGCCCCGACCCTGCGCTGGGAGGAGGGAGCGCTCCGCGGCTGCGTCGGCGGTGCGTTGGCCGCGGTGGCCTTCGCGGTGCTCGCCGGGCTGGCCGGGGGAGCGGTCGGCCCCGGCCGGATGCGTGACGTCTCCCCGCTGGCCGGCGACGTCCTGGTGCAGTGCCTGACCACCTTCGGCCTCGGTGGCCTCCTCGGCGGCCTGGCGATGACTGCCTGGCAGCGCCGCGCGGCCCGCGCCCGACCGCCGGTCGCTGGCGCACGGCCGAGAGGTCGCTCGCGCACGGCCTGCCCTAGTCTGCGGCGGGTGACCGCCCGCCTCGTCGTCCTCGTCTCCGGTTCCGGCACCAACCTGCAGGCGCTGCTCGACGCCTGCGCGGACCCGGCGTACGGCGCCGCCGTGGTCGCGGTGGGCGCCGACCGTGACGACATCGAGGGCCTGGCCCGCGCCGAGCGGGTCGGGGTGCCCACCTTCGTCACCCGCGTCGGCGACTTCGGGTCCCGCGAGGAGTGGGACGCGGCACTGGCCGAGCAGGTGGCGGCGTACGAGCCCGACCTGGTCGTGCTGGCCGGCTTCATGAAGCTCGTGGGCGGCGCGTTCCTGGCCGCCTTCGGGGGCCGGACGGTCAACACCCACCCCGCGCTGTCGCCGTCGTTCCCGGGGATGCACGGGCCGCGCGACGCGCTGGACTACGGCGTGAAGGTCACCGGCTGCACGCTCTTCGTCGTCGACGAGGGCGTGGACACCGGCGTGATCCTGGCCCAGAGCACCGTGCCGGTCGAGGACGACGACGACGTCGAGTCGCTGCACGAGCGCATCAAGGTCGCCGAGCGCGGCATGCTCGTCGACACCGTCGGACGGATGGCCCGGGAGGGCTTCCGGGTCGAGGGACGCCGAGGGATCCTCGGGCGCTGAGAGCCGGTAGGCTGCGGCCCACACGACTGGCGCAGGTGGGTGACCACCGGGGAGTGACCGAGTCGGGGCATCGTCCGCCTGGGTGCCCCGGGACCGTGACCGCGTCGACCGCAGCGATCCTGCAGGAGAGTCCGTGAGCGAGAACCGCATCCCGATCAGGCGAGCCCTGGTCTCCGTCTACGACAAGACCGGGCTGGAGGAGCTGGTCCGCGGCCTCCACGACGCGGGCGTGACGCTCGTGTCCACCGGTGGCTCGGCCAGGCTGATCGAGGGCCTGGGCCTGCCGGTCACCAAGGTCGAGGACCTGACCGGCTTCCCCGAGTGCCTCGACGGCCGCGTGAAGACCCTGCACCCGCGGGTCCACGCCGGCATCCTGGCCGACCGCCGCCTGGACTCCCACGTCCAGCAGCTGGCGGACCTCGAGGTGGAGCCGTTCGACCTGGTCGTCTCCAACCTCTACCCCTTCACTCAGACCGTCGCCTCGGGCGCCTCGCCCGACGAGTGCGTCGAGCAGATCGACATCGGCGGCCCGTCGATGGTGCGCGCCGCCGCGAAGAACCACCCCTCGGTCGCGATCGTCACCAGCCCCGAGCGGTACGCTGACGTGCTGGCCGCGACGTCGGCGGGTGGGTTCACCCTCGAGCAGCGCAAGCAGCTGGCCGCCGAGGCCTTCGTGCACACCGCGTCCTACGACGTGGCCGTCGCCTCCTGGATGGGCAACGTCCTCACCGACTCCTCCGAGGCTGAGTCCGATCAGGGGGCGAGCTTCCCCGCGTGGGCCGGCGCGACCTGGGAGCGCTCGGCCGTGCTGCGCTACGGCGAGAACCCGCACCAGGCGGCCGCGCTCTACCGCACCGGCCACGGCCCCGCCGGGCTGGCGGGTGCCGAGCAGCTGCACGGCAAGGAGATGTCCTACAACAACTACGTCGACACCGACGCGGCCCGCCGGGCGGCGTACGACTTCGACGAGCCGGCCGTGGCGATCATCAAGCACGCCAACCCGTGCGGCGTGGCCGTCGGCGGCGACATCGCCGAGGCGCACGCCCGCGCGCACGCCTGCGACCCGGTCTCCGCGTTCGGTGGCGTGATCGCCGCCAACCGCCCGGTGTCGGTCGAGATGGCCCGTCAGGTGGCCGAGGTCTTCACCGAGGTCATCGTGGCGCCGGGCTACGAGGACGGCGCCGTCGAGGTGCTGCAGGGGAAGAAGAACATCCGCATCCTGGTCTGCGAGGACCTCGAGCGCGGCGGCGTCGAGACCCGCCCGGTCTCCGGGGGCCTGCTGATGCAGCAGCGCGACTCGTTCCAGGCCGAGGGCGACGACCCGTCGGCGTGGACGCTCGCCACCGGCGAGGCCGCCTCGCCCGAGGTGCTGGCCGACCTCGCCTTCGCCTGGCGCGCCTGCCGCTCGGCGAAGTCCAACGCGATCCTGCTGGCCAAGGACGGTGCCTCCGTCGGCATCGGCATGGGCCAGGTCAACCGCGTCGACTCCTGCAAGCTCGCCGTCGAGCGCGCCAACAGCCTCGCCGAGGGCACCGAGCGCGCCCGCGGCGCGGTGGCCGCCTCCGACGCGTTCTTCCCGTTCGAGGACGGCCCGCAGGTGCTCATCGACGCCGGCGTCACCGCGATCGTGCAGCCCGGCGGCTCGGTCCGCGACGAGTTGACCATCGAGGCCTGCAAGGCCGCCGGCGTGACGATGTACTTCACCGGCACGCGGCACTTTTTCCACTGATCGACGAGGAGCGCACTGAGATGACCGCACAGAAGCTCGACGGCAGCGCCACCCTCAAGGCGATCAAGGAGGAGCTGAAGGTCCGCGTCGCCGCGCTCAAGGAGCACGGCGTCGTCCCGGGCCTCGGCACGGTGCTGGTCGGCGACGACCCGGGCAGCCACTGGTACGTCGGTGCCAAGCACAAGGACTGCGCGGAGATCGGCATCGAGTCGATCCGCGTGGACCTGCCGGCCACGGCCAGCCAGGCCGAGGTGGAGGCCGAGATCGACCGGCTCAACGAGGACCCGTCCTGCACGGGCTTCCTCATCCAGCAGCCCACGGGTCTCGACGAGTTCGCCCTGCTCTCGCGGGTCGACCCCGACAAGGACGTCGACGGCCTGCACCCGGTGTCGCTGGGTCGCTTGGCGCTCAACGTGCCCGGCTCGCTGCCGTGCACCCCGGTCGGCTGCATCGAGCTGCTGCGCCGCCACGGCATCGAGCTCGCCGGAGCCGAGGTCGTCGTGGTCGGTCGCGGCCTGACGGTGGGTCGCCCGATGGGCCTGCTGCTGACGCGTCGCAGCGAGAACGCCACCACCACCCTGTGCCACACCGGCACCCGCGACCTGGCCAAGCACGTGCGCGAGGCCGACGTCGTCGTGGCGGCGGCCGGCGTCCCTGGCATCATCACCGCAGAGATGGTCAAGCCCGGCGCGGCCGTGCTCGACGTGGGCGTCTCGCGGGTCGACGGCAAGATCGCCGGCGACGTGGACCCGGCCGTCTGGGACGTCGCCGGGTGGGTCTCGCCGAACCCCGGCGGGGTCGGCCCGATGACCCGCGCGATGCTGCTGTCGAACATCGTCGACATGGCCGAGCGGGCCGCGGGGATCGCCCGGTAGCGTGGCGCGGGTGACCGAGGACCACCAGCCCGACGGCGTACCCCTGGACGCCACCGCCGACGCTGACGTGGTGCCGGACACCTCCGAGATCGCCGACGAGATCGCCGAGGAGGAGGGGCGTCGCTACCCCTCCACCCTCGGCGGCTTCTTCTACCTCTGGGTCCTCGCCGCGGCCGCCGTCGGCGTGGCGATCGCCTGGCTCGGCCACGAGTGGCGCCTCGGCGTCACCTGGATCTCCGGGGCCCTCATCGCCGCCTCGGCGCTGCGCCTGCTGATGCCCGCGAAGGACGCCGGGATGCTCGCCGTGCGCCACCGCCTGGTCGACGTGGTGCTGCTCGGCACCCTCGGCGGGCTGCTGCTGTTCCTCGCCCACACGGTGCCCAACCAGCCGGGCGCCTGAGCGCCGAACCGTCACTCACGCACGGCCGAACCGTCACTGACGCACGGCCGAACCGTCACTGACGCACGGCCGACAGGTCGCTGGCGCATGCGTCGGTGGCCGTCTCGTCAGTCCCGCCACGACCCCCGCCACCGAGGTACGCCGGAGCCCTCTGCCCGCGCGTACCTCGGCCGGTCCGAACCGACCCGGTCGGCCAGGACCGCCCGGAGCTCCCGCGTCCACCGATCCTCCCCGGCGCCGGAGAGCCCGTCCTTGCGCACCACGATCACGTGCCAGCCGGCGCGGGCCAGCGCCGCACGCCTGGCGAGGTCCCGGGCGCGGTCGGCGGGGCTGGAGTGGTGCTCCTCCCCGTCGTACTCGACGGCGACCTTCAGGTGGGGGTAGGCCAGGTCGAGACGGAACGTCCCCTCGGGGAGCACCACCTCGACCTGCGAGGTCGGCGTGGGGAGCTGGTGGTCGCGGATCAGCAGCCGCACCCAGGACTCGGCGGGGGACTCCGCCAGGGCATCGACGTAGTTGATCAGCTCGCGGAACTGGGTGACCCCGCGTCGACCCCCGAAGCGGATCAGCAGTCGACGCAGCTGGGCCTCGGTGACGTGGTGGTGTCGTGCGAACTGGTCGAGCACGCCCATCGCACCCAGCCGCCCGAAGCGACAGGCGAGGTCGGCGGCCGTCCGAGCCGGCGTGGTGACCGGGACGCCGTCGAGGTCCATGACGTCCTCGGCCAACAGGGCGCGCGTGCCGCCACGGGTGCCGCTCGCGCGGGTGCGGGTGCCGTCCATGGCGACGACCTCCAGGCGGGGAGGGACGTCGCGCGTGCGTGGGTCGAGGTGGTCGATCCCGTGCAGCCAGGCCGCGCTGCGGTCACAGACGACGTGCGTGGGCGCCAGCACCAGCGCGGCCGCCCGGGCGCGCAGCATCGGGGTGTCGGGCAGGTCGGTGCCGGCGTACACGCCGAGGAGCACGCGGCGGAGCAGACCCTGCTCGACGGCACGCTGCAGCTGGCCGCGGCTGGTGCCGTGCTCGAGGGCCTGCGCGGTGGTGAACGGGTGGGAGGGCGGGAGCATCATGCGCCGACCCTGACCCGGCACGGCGACCCGCGGGGCCGGTCGGGTGAAGGCTGTGGAACGACGAACGGTCGGGCCCCAGTGTGGAGAACTGGTGGCCCGACCGTGCGTCAGTGACGTGTCATGCGTGCGCGAGCGACGGCGGATTCAAGGGGTGGTCGCAACACCTTTGGCTTGGTCTTCGGCGAGCAACTTAGCGAAGACCTCTGCTGGGGTGTGGAAGCC
>NZ_LUPI01000098.1:0-90512 GCF_001627265.1 Nocardioides sp. REDSEA-S30_B4
ACGCGGCGCGCGCTACGCGCTGGCCGCCGTGGCCGTCGCGCTGTTCGGTCTTCTGTCGATGCATGGTTGGGGATCTCACACCGGCGCCCACACCATGGGAGCAACCCCCCCGAGCGCGAATATCGCGATCGCCGCGAGCGGCCCCATCAGTCATGACCACTCAGGGCCAGCGGCCAGTGATCCGGTCACCTCCGAACCGATCGTCGCGGGTCATCCAGCGAGAATGAGTTCCGAGGAGCCCGTCGGCGAGAACGGTGCAGGGCTTCTTGGCCTCTGCCTAGCCGTGCTGGCCGGCCTCCTGCTGCTGGGGATCGCTCTGCTGCTCGCACGTCGGGGCGTCCGCATCCCCCGCACTCTGCTGCCAGCGTGGCAGCTTCCGCAGTTCATCGCGCGAGACCGTGACCCGCCGAGCCTCCGCATGCTCTGTGTGATCCGCTGCTGACAGGCGTCCGCCACGAGCGTCCGACCCGGGCGACTCGGGGCTTTCGCCTCTCCCCAGACACTGATCACACAGATGGAGAAACACTCATGCGCAAATCGCTGATCACTGCCGTCGTGACAGCCTCGCTGTTCACCCTCGCCGCCTGCGGCAACGAGGACGACACTGGCACCGCTGGCGGGCACAACGAGGCCGACGTCACCTTCGCCCAGGAGATGATCCCCCACCACCAGCAGGCCATCGAGATGGCCGACCTCGCCGAATCACGCGCTGAAAGCCAGGAGGTCAAGGACCTCGCCACCGACATCGAGGCAGCCCAAGGCCCCGAGATCGAAACTCTGACCGGCTGGCTGGAGTCATGGGGCGAGGACGTCCCGGATGAGGGCATGTCGGGCATGGATCACGGCGACATGTCCTCCGACGACATGGGCGGAATGATGACCGCGGACGAGATGGCCGACCTCGACGCGGCCTCCGGCGCGGAGTTCGACCAGATTTTCCTCACAATGATGATCGAGCACCACGAGGGTGCGATCGAGATGGCCAAGACCGAGCAGTCCGAGGGCGAGTTCCCCGAGGCCCTCGACATGGCTAAGGAGATCGAGACGACCCAGGCGGAGGAGATCCAGACGATGCAGAACCTGCTGAAGTCCTGATCTCGTCCCTGGTGCCGGGCAGAACGGAGCTAGTGCGCCTGCTCGGCACCCATCCTCACCTCGGAGCCCGCC
The DNA here is from genome assembly GCF_001627265.1 of Nocardioides sp. REDSEA-S30_B4. Taxonomy (NCBI): domain Bacteria; kingdom Bacillati; phylum Actinomycetota; class Actinomycetes; order Propionibacteriales; family Nocardioidaceae; genus Nocardioides; species Nocardioides sp. REDSEA-S30_B4. The sequence continues at coordinate 1,168 of NZ_LUPI01000098.1, forward strand.
CTCATGTACCGACCCCACATCGCCCTCACAGGCATCCTCCTCGGCGCCGCTCTCCTCTCGGGCGGCTGCGCCAAGGACACCCCAGCGACACCACCGCCCGCTGATGAGGACGCGAGTGTCGGCCACATCCACGGTCTCGGTGTCGATCCGGCCACCGACAGCCTCTACGTCGCCACCCACTTCGGCCTGTTCCACGTCGACCAGAGCGGCCAGCCGAGCCGCGTAGCAGACCGGTATCAGGACACGATGGCGTTCACCGTCGTCGGCCCTGGCCACTTCCTGGGAAGCGGCCACCCGGACCTCCGCGAGGACCTGCCCGCTCACCTCGGCCTGATCGAGTCCACCGATGCCGGAGAGACCTGGACGGCCCTCGCCCTCCAGGGCGAGGCGGACTTCCACATCCTCGAACCCGCCGGCGACGCCCTCTACGCATACGACGCGACCTCTGGCCGTCTGCTGCGGAGCGAGGACCGGAAGAGCTTCGACGAGGTGTTCCGCGGTCCGCTGACCAGCGTCGCGGCGGCCGACGACAGCGTCCCGCTGATCGCGACCGACGGCAACGGCCAGCTCGTCAGTATCGACGCCATATCCGGGGAGACCCGTGAGCTCGGCGGTCCGACCATGATGTACCTCGACACCACTCCGGACGGGACCCTGGCCGGTGTCGACCCCGACGGCGTCGTTCGGGTCAGCACCGACACCGGTCGAGCCTGGCGCGAGGTCGGCTCGATCGATGGCCAACCGGCCGCATTCACCATCAGCGCCCAGGGTTGGTACGTCGCGACCGAGACGGCCGTCTACCGGTCCACCGATGACGGCGACACATGGTCCCGCGTACTGTGACGATGCAGGGACGATGAGTAAGCGCAGAGCCACGCATCGACACTTGGGCTCACATCGCGCTCACATCGCGGGCCGCGTCGGCGTGCCACGAGAGGGCTCACCGGCTTGGCGGTGCTGGCAACCACCGCCGCCGTGGCTGGACCCGTCGCGTTCCTCATCCCCGGAGCAACGGACACCGGGGAGGCGGGCCGCCGCACTGCAGTTGCTGCCTCCCCTTCCGCGCCCTTCCCTGACCCGACTCTCAAAGGCGAGCGACCAGACGGTGAGGTCGCGGTCGGTCGAGATCGTGACCCAGATCCCAAGCGGCCGCCCTCCCCCGCCACTCGCATCCCGGAGCGCGGCCCAGGCACGTTCGAAGTCGCCGCCGCATCATCGCTCGGGTCGCAGGCCGGGGTGACTTACCGGGTCGAGGTCGCGCAGGGCCTGCCCTTCAGCACCATGGATGTGGCGCGCTTGGTCGAAGTAACCCTGGCCGACCAGCGCGGCTGGGCGACGCGACACACGCTCGTCCGCGTCGAGGGTCACGCAGACCTCCGCATCATCCTGGCCACCCCCGAGACCGCCGACGACCTGTGTGCGCCGCTCGACACGGACGGCCGGCTGTCGTGCCGCAACGGGGGCAACGTCGTTCTCAATGCCTGGCGGTGGCAGTTCGGCACAGACGGCTACGCCGGGGAGCTTGCGGCATATCGCCGCTACGTCATCAACCACGAGACGGGCCACGCCTTGGGCTATCCCCACGTCGGCTGTCCCGGCCCGGGCGAGATCGCGCCGGTGATGCTGCAACAGACCAAGGGCCTGGAGGGCTGCAAGCCGAACCCGTGGCCGTCGCGGGTAGATCTCCTCACCCACTGACGCCACCGTGGATCGGTCGTGCACCCCGACGTGTGGTCCAGAGCGCCCACCGGCTTGCGTTGGACTCCCGTGCTCTCACGCATGGTGGCGGAGGCGAGGCAGATGGACGGGTTGAATCTGCGACCCCTTTGACGTTGAGCAGGCACTCAGCCCAGTCTTGCGTTTCGTCGCGGAAGTTCACGCTGACCTGCAGAAACACCGCCAGGGGAACGTGCGTGACCTTGCGCGGTGTAGCGCCTTTCGGCCAGGTTCTGCCGGGGTTTACGACTAGTAATGGACCACCACATTCGAGCTCGGTGCTCCTACCCCCGACTGTGGACCCTAGGACTCAAAATGCTGGCGCATCTGGGTGATCTCGGCCTGCTGATCGCTGATGATCTTCTCCGCCAGGGCCACGGCGTCCGGGTCCTCGCCGTCTTCGACCTCCACCTGGGCCATCTCGACGGCGCCCTGATGGTGCTCGATGATCATCTCGATGAACATCCGGTCCCAGCTGGCACCCGAGGCCGCCATCAGGTCGTTCATATCGTCCTCGTCCATCATGCCCGGCATCTCGCTGCTGGAACCGTGGCCCATGTCCCCATGGTCCATCCCGTCGGTCTCGTGGGAGGTCCCTTCCTCACCCCATACCTCGAGCCAGCCCTGGAGTGTGTTGATCTCGGGGTCGAGGGACGCATCGGGGAACGGCAGGCGAGCAGCATCGCCCGTACGCAGATCGGCCTCAACCCCCAGCTCGGAAGCGTGCTTCTTGGCGAGGGCGAGCATATCGGGGCTCAAGTCGACGCCCGTGACAGTTACCCCATTGTCGTCGTGCGCGAGGTTCCGTCCGGTACCGATGGCGACCTCGGGCACTCGCCTGGGGGCTCGCGCGCCGATCCACTCGCGGCCGCCGCCGAACCAGGTCCTCTCGAAGAACGCGATCTGCTTGTCGTAGCCGCGCGCGGCCTTGTCCCAGACGCGGTGTTGCTTCGCTGTCGGCGCCCCCGCGCCATGGCAGTGGTTCCACTCACTGCCTCGTCCTTCCTGCGTGGGCCACCCAGACAGCAGTGAGCGAGAACGAGCTGATTCAGGACGATAGGAGTCTTGTTCGAACTCGCTCATTCGAGTCGACGCAGTCCTTGGCAACCAGCAGAGAATTCACTGTGGTTCGTTGAGTGCCGCGAATGCCGCGCCTAAGCGCTGCTTTGCGTCGCTTGCGATCCTCCTGAGCGCTGGGTTGTCGGCGAGACCCATCATTGCGTCGGGGTCGAAAGCCTCGACCAGCGTCGTGTCGTGGTCCAGCGCGCGCACCACCACGTTGCAGGGAAGCACCGCTGCGATGGAGGGCTCGGCCTGAATGGCTTCGTAGGCCAGCGGCGGCCGGCAGGCACCGAGGATGACTTGCGGGGCGACGTCGACGTCGAGCTTCTCCTTTAGGGAGGCCTTGAGGTCAATCTCGGTCAGCACTCCGAAACCCTGGTCGCCCAAGGCTTCGCGGACCGCCGCGACAGCGTCGTCGTAGGGCTGGTTGATCGTGGTGGTGATCGTGTAGTTGCTCATGGGGCCTTCCTCGTCTGCTTTGCTCGGGTGCTGTCGGCACCGTCGTGCTCACGTGTGGGCTGCGTGATCTCGGGTCCGGACGTACCGTTGGTGCGCTGGGCTCGCGTCGCCCGCCGTGCCGGGCGCATCGTCCACCGGGCCAAGGCGACAAGGACCAGCAAGATCACGATCGCGATGATCCAGGACTTGTAACCGGCGATCCCGAGGCTGCCGCCAAGACCTCCGACGCCAAGTCGCACTAGTTGACTGCTCTGTTCCAACATATTGACTCGGTTCTCCTCACTGCTGGTGTGACTTTCCCCCTGACCATGATCAGGTCAGGGGACCTCGGTCTTGACGATCAAGGGTCAACGCGCGCCCGCACTGAGAGCGGACTTACGCCCGCCGTAGTCCTCGCGGCCGATCTCCCCAGAAGATCATCATCGCCGCGATCATGAAGACCCAGCCTGCCGCGCCCATGTCGTTGTCATACCAGCCCATCATCGTGAACGACTCCTCTGCTTGTCTCGAGCCTCCACCATGACTCGAGCGTGCCTCTGGTCTGTCGCGGTTGGGTGAAGGTTCGTTGAAGAAGCCCCGCAGGACTCGCTTCGTACGCATTCCCCAAGGTTCACGCCCGTCATTGTCTGGCTCGCCGTTGAACCCATGGCGTCGACGCGTACCGAGTCCGACGTGTTGGCCGCACTGTCGGAGCGGCCGAGGATTGTCTTCACCCCTGCCAGCTCATCGACCACGTCGGGGAACCCGCGTGGCTGGGCGATGATGCCTGCTCGAGGTTCGCATCGGGTGTCTACTACACGGACCGCAAGGGCTTCGCGAAAGCGCTCAGACCGACCTTCTACACCGCCGCGGACGCGGCCGCCGCGCATGCCGAGTTCGACACCTTTCGTGACTCGGTCTGGGGCATGAAGCATCCCCACGCGGTCGCGACCTGGCAAGCTGCGTGGGAACGGATCATCCCCCACCTGGCGTTCCCGCGCGGGCTCCGGCGGGGACTCGACAGCCGGCGGCTGGGATCGACCCTCCCACCACTGCGCGTCGGCCGCCGTCGCGCCCACGTGCCAGATGAAACTCAGACCGAGAGGACACTCCAGAGGGCGCCGGCTCCGATGCCGAGCGCGAGACTGAGAGCCGAGGTCACCATCGCCGTCGTCGCCGACCAAACACGAGGAACTAACGCTCCTGGCACGGTCCCCGCGTGGGGTTCCCCTCGGCCGTAGATGGGCGCGATCCACCGAAGGTAGTAGAAGAGACTGACCACGGTGTTGACGAACACCAGCACGGCCAGCCACGCAAGCCCGCCGTCCCAGGCGGCCGCAGTGGTGGTGAGCTTGCCGGCGAAGACGACCGTCGGCGGGGTGCCGACGAGGCCGAGCAGCGCCACCACGAGGGATGCGCCGAGCCACGGCCGGGCTCGGCCCATGCCGCGGTAGGAGTCGAGGTCGCGCCGGTCGGGGAAGGCGGTCGTCACTGCGAATGCCGCGAGGTTGGTGACGGTGTAGCCGGCGAGGTAGAGCAGCAGGGCGGGCAGGGCCAGGTCGCTGCGCCCGGCGACCGCGACCGGCACGAGCAGGTAGCCGACCTGGCTGACCGTGGACCAGCCGAGCAGGCGCCGGGGGTCGCTCTGCCAGTAGGCGGCGAAGTTGCCGAGCGTCATGCTGGCGACCGCGAGGACGGCGACCAGCAGCGGCCAGGCGAGGGTGTCGGGGAGCATGGCGATGAGTCGGTAAGCGGCGACCATCGCGCCGATCTTGGGCACGGTGGTGAGGAAGGCCGCGACCGCCCCGCCCGCACCCTCGGCGGCATCGGGGACCCAGAAGTGCCCCGGGACGCCGCCGGCCTTGAACATCAAGCCACCCAGCACCGCCACGACGCTCGCCGCGACCACGCCCTGTGGCGCCTCGGCAAGTCGGTCGGTGAGGTCTGCGTACGACGTGGTCGCGGAGACTCCGTAGAGCAGCGTGACCCCGAGCAGCAGGAGGATGCCGAACAGGGCACCTAACAGGTAGGTCTTCATGGCCGCCTCGGCTCCGCGGGGCGTGCGCGCGATGCCGATCAGGCCGTAGAGCGGGATGCTCGCGAGCAGGAACCCGACCACTACGACGAGCAGGTCGTCGGCGCCGGCGAGGACGAGCGTGCCGGTGGTCGAGAACAGGAAGAGTGCGTAGGTCTCGCTCTCCCGTGGCGAGCCGGCGATCTCGTCGGAGGCCAGCGCGAGGACGATCAGCGTCCCGAGGGCGGCGACGATCCGCGCCACTCCGGTGGCGGTGTCGACGGTGAAGGTGCCCTCCATCGCCGGCTGGGCCGGGCCGGCGAGGTCGACCGCGGCCAGGATGGCGGCGGCGACCAGCGCGGCCGCGGCGATGACGCGGGTGACCCCCTGGCGGGTCCGCGGGAGGAAGGACCCGCTGACCAGGACCGCGAGCCCGCCGAGGAACAGCACGATCTCCGGCAGCAGCAGGAGCGGCCGCATGGCCATGTCGGAGCCCACGGGCCTACCTTCCGACGAGCTCGACGGCGACCTCGGCCGCGGGCTCGATCACGGCGAGCAGTGGTCGGGGGAACACTCCGATGAGCAGGGAGAGCACCAGCAGCGGGCCGACCGACCAGACCTCGGCGGCGCGCAGGTCGGTGAAGCCGACCGAGCGGCCGCGGGTCTCGCCGGTGAAGATCCGCTGCAGCGCGCGGAGGAACAGCGCCGCGGTGAGGAGGATGCCCACGAGCGCGATCGCCGTGACGGGGGCGGCGGCGATGCTGCCGGTGAAGATCTGGAACTCCGCGATGAAGCCGGACAGCCCGGGAAGGCCCAGGGAGGCGAATGCGCCTACGGCGAAGAACGCGGCGAACCGGGGCGCGGGTCCGGCCAGGCCGCCGTAGGAGTCCATGTCGTAGGTCGCTGCCCGGTCCTGGAGGACGCTGGCGAGGAGGAACAGCGCACCGGTGATCAGGCCGTGGCTGACCATCTGCGTGACGGCACCGGTGACCGCGACGGATCGGGCCTGCGTCGTGTCGTCGGCGACGAGCCCCGCGGCGCCGACGGCGAGGACGATGTAGCCCATGTGGTTCACCGACGTGTAGGCGACCATCCGCTTGAAGTTCGTCTGGGCCAGGGCCACCAGGGCGCCGTACACGACGGAGACGATGCCGACGACGATGATCACCCACGCCCAGTCCCGCCACGCCTCGGGCAGCATCGGCATCGCGATCCGCACGAACCCGTAGGTGCCCATCTTCAGCAGCACGCCCGCCAGGACCGCCGAGCCGATCGCCGGCGCGTCCGTGTGGGCCGGCGGCAGCCAGGTGTGGAACGGCACGGTCGGGGTCTTCACCGCCAGTCCGATCAGGATCGCGGCCAGCACCAGCCCACCGGCCAGCGACGACCCGGCGAGCGGGGTCTGCTCGGCCAGCTCGACCATGTCGAAGGTGTGCGGGTCGGCGGCGATGTAGAGGCCGATGAACCCGACGAGCAGGGCCAGGGAGCCCAGGAACGTGTAGAGGAAGAACTTCATCGCCGACCGGGCGGCGTTGCCGTGCCCCCAGCCGGCGATCACGAAGTACATGCCGACGATCGAGAGGTCGAAGAAGACGAAGAAGAGGATCAGGTCGGCGGCGACGAACAGGCCCATGCTCATGCTCTGCAGGAAGAGGAACAGCGCCGCTTGGAGACGCGCGCGGTCGGTCTCGCGCAGCGCGAAGATCGCGCACGCGAGGAAGATGACCGCGGTCATTGCGATCAGCGGCAGGGAGAGCCCGTCGACGCCGAGGTGGTAGCTGCTGTTCACGCCGGGGATCCACTCGGCCTGCTCCTCGAAGGCGAGTCGTCCGGCCGTGGGCGTCTCGTAGCGCAGCCACGCCGCGATCACGAGGGCGAGGTCGGCGGCTGCGACCGCGACCCATGCCCACCGTGCGGCCGTGTCGCCGAGCCGCGGAAGCGCGAGCAGGGCCAGAGCGGCAGCCAGGGGCAGGAAGACGATCAGACTGAGCACGTTCACCTCACCGTGACAAGGAGCAGGACGCCGATCGCGAGCACCGCGACGGCCTGGATGTAGTACTGGTGCAGCTGGCCGGTCTGCGGACGACGTGCGAGCCGGCCGAGGCGGCGCAGCTGCGCAGCGAGCCCCTCGACCGCCCCATCGAACCACCGGTCGTCGTCCCGTGCCGCGCGAGCCGCGGTCCACAGCGACGCCCGGGACGTTGTCTCGACCGCCCCGTCGAGCACCCGGTCGTCGAAGGTCGCTGCCCGACGCGCCAGACCGAGCGCGGCCGCGGCGGACCCGGCCACGCCCCGGTCCAGGACGCGGTCGTCGAAGCGCGCCAGCGCCTCTGCCAGCGCGAGGGTCGGGCGTACGACGAGGGCCTGTGTTGCGCGCTCGAGGCCCAGCCAGGCCAGGGCCCAGCCCGGCTCCGGCACCGGACGCCACCACACCAGCGCCAGCACCCCCAGTGCGACCACGACCGACGCGGCCATCTCCAGCGGCGTCGGGTGGAGCGGCTCCTCGCCGAGAGCGCGGGCGACCGTGTCGCCGAACGGCGGCAGCGCGAGCACGCCGAGGACCACTGCGCCGAGAGCGAGGGCGACCAGCGGCGTCTGCTCCAGCATGCCGACGTGGCGGGTGCCCCGCTGCTCCTCGTCGAGGTGTGCCTCGACCTGGGCGTGTTCCCGCTCGGGCAGCTGTCGCCACAGGATCACCAGGATCTTGCCGGCGTAGGCCGCCGAGAGCGCGGCCGCGGCGAGGCCGACGGCGTAGAGCCACGGTGACTCTGCCAGGGCCGCGGCGAGGACCGCGTCCTTGGTCGCCCACAGCGCCAGCGGGGCGACGCCCGCGAGGGACAGCGCACCCGCGGTGGCGGCCCAGCCGACCAGCCGCCACCTCCGAGCCACGCCGCGCAGGCCGGCGAGCTGCTTGGTGCCGAGCGCGGTGAGCCAGGCCCCGGCGGCGAGGAAGAGCAGCGCCTTGGTCGAGGCGTGTGCGACGAGGTGTGCCGCTCCCCCGCTCACCGAGGCCAGCCCGGCGCCCATGACCACGAACCCGAGCTGGGCGGAGGTGGAGGCGGCGAGGAGCTGTTTGAGGTCCTGCTGTGCCACGGCGACGGCGCCGAGCAGCAGCGCGGTGAGTGCGCCCACCCAGGCAGCAGCCGGCGCGGCCCAGCTCGTCGAGGCCAACAGTGGCTCGGTGCGCAGCAGCAGGTAGCCACCCATGGCGACCATGGCGGCGGAGTGCAACAGTGCACTGACCGGGCTCGGTCCCTCCATCGCGCCCGACAGCCAGAACGAGAACGGGAGCTGGGCCGCCTTGCCGAGGGCTGCGACCAGGACACCCGCCGCGACCACGTGGCGCCACCCCTCGCTGGCTGCGGGCAGGTCGGCCAGTGACAGGCCGGCTCCACCGGCGAGCGCTGCCCCGGCCGCGACGTACAGCCCGACGTCCGCCGTGCGCGTGGTCACGAACGCCGTGATGCCGGCGGAGACCCGGTGGTCGTCGCGCCACCAGAACCCGATCAGCGCGAAGGACGTCGCGCCCATCACCTCCCAGGCGAACAGCAGCGCGGGCAGCGTCTCAGCAGTCGCCGTCAGGAGCGCGGCGGAGGCGAAGAGCAGCATGAGCCCGTGAAACCGGGCCTGTGACTCCCGGATCTCGCCGGCCGAGAACACGAGCACGAGCAGGCTCACGACCGCCACGGTCGGTGCGACCAAGGCCGACAGCGCATCGACCCCGAGGGCGAGATCGCTGCCGGCCATGAACGGGACCGACACCCTCGGCCGTTCGAGGGCAACCACCACCGACAGTGCGGCTGTGGTGAAGGCCGTGGCCAGCGACACGGCGGCCGCCGCCCGCTCGAGGCGGGAGAGGGCGAGGCCGCCTCCCACCACGGCGGGCAGCAGCACGAGCAGCCAGAGAGCAGTCTCGGACATGGACATGGTCACCCCGACAGGTCCGTGGCCATGTCGGTCATGTCGGCACCACGCTCACGATGCAGCAGCGTGGCGACCGCGAAGCCCATCGCCATCTCAACCGTCATCGCGGCGATGATCACCATGAGGAGGACCTGCCCGGTCGGGTCGGGAGCGAGGAACCACCAGACGCCGGCAGCGGCGAGGATGACAGCGTTGATCATGAGCTCCAGACCCATCATCACCATCACCACGACCTGCTGGGAGATCGCGCCGTACAGCCCGACGCTGAAGATCGCCGCGGCGAGGAGCAGGGTCGCCTCCAAGGTCATCTGCCGACACCTCCGGGCTGGGGGTCGTCTGCGGGGCGCTGCTTCAGGTCATCGCCGAACCGGTCGTAGCGGGTGCGGTGCGCCGCGAGCACCACCCCGGCCACGATGGTGGCCACCATGACCGGACTGATCACGGCCATCACCAGCATCTTCGGGCCCATCAACGACTCCCCCAGCGCCATGGTGACGTCCGGCGGTGGACTGCCCCGGCGGGTGGGCCAGTCGACCATCAGGACGCCCGTCGCGAGCGCCAGGAACGTGGTCAGGGCGACGGCGATGGCGGTCTTGTTGCTGTGCACCATGCTCATCGGCATCAGAGCGGGGTTCATCCCCATGAACATGACCATGTAGACGGCCATGATCGCCATCTCCATGACCATCATCAGGATCGTCACCACGCCGACGTAGTTCTGCTGCAGGAAGAGCACCTGCATGCCGACCGCGACGAAGGACAGGGCGAGGGCGTATGTCGCTCGAGCCATCGAATCGACGTAGAAGACCGCGGCGCCGCCGAGCACCGCGACGAGCCCGATCCCCCAGAAGGCGATGTCGGTGAGCACGTTCACGACCTCCAGACGGCGATGACGGCGACGACCAGGTCCTGCAGCAGCACGGCCGGGAGCAGCAGCATCCAGCCCACCTCCATGAACTTGTCGGGGCGGAAGGCCGGCAGCCGCCGCCGCAGCCAGACCAGGACCGCGAGCAGGGCAACGGTCTTCACCAACACCCAGGCCCAGCCCGGCAGCAGCGGACCGGCGCCGCCGCCGAGGAACATCGGAACCGCGAACGCGGCGCCGGCGGCCAGCAGCGCGTATCGCCCCGCCTCGAACACCAACCGGTCCACGCCCGACAGTTCCGCCCGTGCGCCACCGGAGACGTCCGTGCCGATCGCCGGGGCGAAAGGCCCCCACACGGAGAAGGCCGCGACCCCGAGCAGGTAGACCAGGAACGCCACCGGCATCCAGACAGCGAACCAGAGGCCCTCCTGGGCCGCCGCAACCGCGCCCACGTTCAGGGTCTCCGCGGCGATCGCCGGAGCGACCAGGGCGAACATCAACGGAAGCTCGTAGCCCAGTCCGTGCGCCAGGAACCGGTAGCCGCCGACCAGCGAGTGTGCCGAGTTCGCACCCCACCCGGTCAACCACACCAGCGCCCAGACCATCACGTCCATGGCGTTGAACCACATGACGCCCACGTCGAGGTCGAAGATGGTCCACTCCCCCAACGGCACGACCGTCACCATCAGCGCCGCCGTCACCAGCAGCCCGGCCCCCCCGATGCGCCACAGCAGGCGGTCGGCTTCGACGGTGGTACGACGTCGCTGCCGCATCAGCCGGGCCGCCTCACCGAACGGCCGGACCGGCCCGCCCATCTTCCCGCCCGGGCCGCCCCGCGCACGCGCGGCGAGGGCACCGTCCAGCACGGCAGCGGTCACGGCCAGCGCGCCCAGGATCCCCAACGCGACGATCGCCCAGCCGGGTGCAACGGTGGTGATCGGCGAGTCGGTCATCGAGGTCGGGTCATCCATGGGACACCTCGTGCTCCGCCTGTCCGGCGAGCAGCTCGTGGATGTCGAGGCTGGCGAGGACCAGTCGCGCCGTGGCGAGATCAAGACCCATGACCAGATGTGCCAGGTGGTCGGTCGAGAGTGTGCGGCCGGCGTCGTTCGTCCGAGTGCCGGTGTCACCGGCGGCGGTCGCGGCAACACCGGCGACCGCCCGGTCCAACATGCCCATCAGCCGGTCGTAGGTGTCACCGACCGCGTCGGCCGGCAACCTCCGGGCGTGGGCCTCCTTGTCGCTCAGCCGCCTGACGCCTCGCAGCGACCAGCGCAACGTCCACGAACGACGGACCCTCCGGCGCAGACGCTCGAGCTCCGACCCCGCCGCCCCCTCTCCGGACTCCAGGGCGGTGTCGCGGATCCTTCGGGCCTCTGCCGCGGCGTCGTCCCACCCCGCCAACGCCAGCAGCGAGGCGATGTTGTCGATGCCGCGGGCCGGCCCGACAACGTCGTCATCCTGGCGGGCACGCCCGTCGACGAGCTCGGCCTGTGCCTCGACAATGACATCGCCCTGAAGCGAGCAGTGCAACACCAAACCGGCCGGCCAGTCCCGCAGCACAGGCCCGAGACGCACCTGTAAGACGTCCATCTCGAGCCCATCTCGGTCCTCGCCGCCCTCCGCGAGAGGGATGCCTCCCGGTGACATCTCCATGTCGCCGTGGTCCATGCCCTCGTGGCCGCCGTGGTCCATGCCCTCATGGCTGCCGTGCTCCATGCCCTCATGGCTGCCGTGGTCCATGCCCTCGTGGCCCTCGTGGCCCTCGTGGCCCTCGTGGCCCTCGTGACCCTCGTGACCCTCGTGGCCCTCGTGGCCCTCGTGGCCCTCGTAACCCTCGTAACCCTCGTAACCCTCGTGGTCCATGCCCTCGTGGCCGCCGTGGTCCATGCCCTCGTGGCCTGGTCCATGCCCTCGTGGCCGCCGTGGTCCATGCCCTCGTGGCCCTCGTGGTCCATGCCCTCGTGGCCGCCGTGGTCCATGCCCTCGTGGCCCTCGTGGTCCATGCCTTCGTGGCCGCCGGCTGAACCGTGGTCCGTGTCTCCATGGCCACCATGACTCTCGGCTCGAGATCCGGCCTGCTCGGCGAGGAGTTCGGAGGCGGTGGGTCGCTGCTGCGCGTCACGGCGGTGGCGGTCGGTGTCGAGCAGGCCGGTGTGTGCTTCGTCCAGTCGAGCACCCACCTCGTCGCCCGCGTGCACGTGAACGCGCACCCGAGGTCCCGGCATCTGGGGCCAAATGCCTTCGATCGCCTCCGCGAGCCCCGGCCCGGGTTCGCCGCACACGACGAGTACGTCGGCGTCCGCGGGTGAGATGGCGAGGTGCCATCCACGGGCGGCCACGTTGCGCTCCGCCGCCACTCGCGTGCGCCACGAGCCCGGCACCTCGACGACCAGAGCGTGAGCGTGCCGGAAAGCGCTCCGTGCGATCGCGTCACTCAGACCCAACGCAGTGCCCCCTCCCGCCATGCCCAGAGCACGGCGACGAACAAAGCAGCCAAGAAGAGGAACATCTCGACGACCGCGGTCGCGCCGACCTGTGCGACGACGACCGCCCAGGGATACATGAACAGCATCTCGACGTCGAAGGCGAGGAAGAGCAGCGTCGCGAGGTACCAGCGCACGTGGTATCGCGACAGTGCGTGCTGCTCGGGGGCCCACCCCGACTCGAACGGAAGCACGATTAGCGAGTCCGGCGCTACGGCGGTGAGCCTGTGCAGCGCGTACAGCCCGAGCACGAGCACCCCGACCGCGCTCGCCATCACGACAACCCCTGCGTACATGACTCTCCTCTCGCGTTCAGATCCTCGCCACTGGCTGGCTATGGACGGGGATCCGTGCTCAGGGGCTCGCCTCGAAGTCCGGGACGGGGCGCTGCTTGGCCTCTTCCTCGGTGGTGGCGGCACCGTTCTTCTCGATGTCCCCGATCAGCCACTTCATCTCGGCGATCTCGATGCGCTGAGCCTTGATGATCTCGTCGGCCAGCTTGCGCACACGCACGTCGTCGATCTCGGACCGCTCGCTGGTGAGGATCGCGATCGAGTGGTGCGGGATCATGCCCTTCATGTAGGCCTCGTCCTGCACGAAGGTCTGCGACCGGGACAGCCACAACGCGGAGCCCCCGACGACGAGCGCGGCCACGATGATGGCGACGTTGACCTTGACGTTCTTGTACATCATCCCCCACATGAAGCCGAGCATGATGATCGCCATCGCCGACCCCATGAGGATGGCCATGTAGACCCGCTCCTCGCTGAACGTCATGTGCGACCAGGTGAACGCGTTGGTGTAGGTGAGTAGGAACATCGTCACCGTCGACGTGGTGATCATGGCCGCGAAGATGAGGTACATCTTGCGCTCGTGCTTCGTGTGCTGCTCGTGCTCGGAGGACTGGTTCTTCTCGGACTTCGTGGTCATGCTGGGACTCCTCTCATCCGGGGTACGCATCCACATCGCCGGTTGTGGCACCAGTGCTTGTCGTCGGTGATCCGGCGGAGTGGTTCCGTCTGTGCCTACTGGTCGGTGTCGCCTCGGAGCTGACTGAGACGGTCCTGGTACTCCTCGTCGGTGAGCTCGCCCCGGGCGTAGCGCTCGTCGAGGATCTCTTGCGCTCGAGTTCTCCCGGTCCCCGGTCCAGGCGGTGGCGCGCTGCCACTGCCGCGGTTCGTGCCTCCGCCGCTGCCGCGAATCAGCATCACGAGGACGAGGACGATGACCAGGATCATGATCGGCCAGGTGAACCACATCCAGCCCATGCCCCCTCCGTTGCCATACATGGGTCTCACCTCTCTTCCATTCCTGGAGCCCCGAGGGCTCCGCTGTGTTTGTCAGTCGGCCGGCTCGGGGCAGTGACCGCCTCGAGGTCAACTGGCCAGAACGGTGCCCATCATTCCCCGGTCCTCATGGTCGAGGATGTGGCAGTGGTAGACGGTCCGACCGCCGAAGTCCTCGAACGCGACCCGGACCTTGACCTGGCTGCGGGCGGGAACGTTCACGACGTCGAGCCAGACCGGCTCAGACAGCTGTTGCCCATCGACCTCCAGCAGCTGCATCGGCCACACGTGCAGATGGAAGGGATGATCCATCGGGCTGTCATTGCCGATGGTCCACTCCTCCACCGTGTCCATCCCCACCTGCTGGTCGATCCGGTCGGCGTCGAACTCCTCACCGTCGAAGGTGAAGCTCATCGGACCGTCGCCGCCGCCCATCATCCCGCCCATGCCCATCTGGAAGGTGATCGACCGACGACCATCGACGTCAGCGTCACGCAGGTCACGGACAGCCGTGCCCGCGGGGATCTCACCCACGGCTCGGTTGCCGCTCGCGGAAACGCTCAAGCGGGCGAGGGTCACCGGACCGCCACCCCCTGGCCTCGGACCCCCGCCCATCATCTGGCCCATCATGCCGCCGCGGTCGACCGGCATCGCGATGAGCTCGCTGCCTCCCTCGGAAAGATCGACCACCAGGTCGAGCCGGTTCCCGGGGGCGAGCACGACGTCCTCCAACGCCATGTCCCGGGGCAGCCGACCCACGTCGCGGCCAACAACCCGGGCGCGCTGTTCTGGCAGTCTCAGCGCGAGGTAGCGGGCGGTGCAGGCGTTGATGATCCGCCACCGTTCACGCTCTCCCGAGCGGCCCTTGAGGTCCGGCTTGGCGGCACCGTTGACCAGGACCAGCTCACCCTCGCGGCCCATCATCCGCTCCATGGTGGACGGGCTGACCAGCGACCCGCCGGAGTCCAGGGTGATGTCGGAGACGACCATGACCCGTTCCCGGTCGACGGGGATCTCCTCGTCGTCCTCCACGATGATGGCGCCGTAGAGTCCGCCGAACACCTGGTCCGCGACCGTGCCGTGGTGGTGCGGGTGGTACCAGTACACGCCTGGTGGATGGTTGTCGGGCAACCGATACTCGTAGCGATGCGCCCGGCCCGGATCGACAGCGACGAACACGTTGTCGCCGTTGCCCTCGGGGGACACGTGCAGCCCGTGCACGTGCAGGTTAGTGACCCGATCGAGCCGGTTCACCAGCTCCACCCGCAACGTGTCGCCCGGTCGCAGCCGCAACGTGGGACCCGGCACGCCGCCGTTGTAGCCCAGGGTCGTCGCTTCGCGTCCGGCGACCTCGTGCTTGCCCAGCGCAGCCTCCAGTCGCACCTCCAGTAGACCCCCGGTGCTCCGGAGAACCTCGGGCTCGGTGAACAGTTCCCCGGCGACGGGGTCCAGGACCGAGGTGGACAGCTCGCGCCACAGGCCCGTGCCACCGACGACGGTGCCCACCAGGCCGGCACCGCCCATCGTCAGAGCCGTGCGTCGGCTGATCGGATTCACGACTTCCCCTCCCTCAGGACGCGCGACCGGTGCTGGTACTCCTCCGTGCTCAGCTCGCCCGCCGCGTACCGCTCCTCGAGGATCTGTCGGGCACCACCCGTCCCGCTCGGCCGACCGGGCCGGCCCGAACCGGCTTCGAGGCCTCCGGCCAGCACCCGCACCGCCGTCACCACCAGCATCACGACGCCGAGGACCAGCAGCACTCCGTAGAACAACGCGATCATGGCTGATCGATCTCGGACCACGTCGCACCAGCATCGGTGGACACGAGGACGCCGCCCTCCGTGGCGGCATACCACCGCGACTCGGTGGCGGTCAGCGCGCGAGGCACGTCCGGGAGTGATCCCACCTCCCGCCAGGAGTCCCCACCGTCGTCGCTGCGGTAGACCGACCCCTCGGGGCCGGCCCCGACCAGCAGGTCCTCGCTGTCCCAGTCCAGGAGCAACAACCGCGGCGCGGACTCCACGAGCTCGGGAGACCCGGAGACCTGGAGCCGGACGAGCGAACCGCTGCCATCGGTCAGCAGCACAAGATCGGGGTTGCCTGGATGGGCGGCCACGTCGGCGGCGGGCAACTGGCCCAGGTCGCGCCACCGCCTGCCGTCCTCGGTCAACATGAGGCGCCCGCTCTGGGAGTCGACCCCGTACACGCGCTCACCCGACGCCTCGAGCGCATGGAAGTCCGCCTCCCCTTCCAACGAGAGCGACCTCCACGTCCGACCGGAGTCTGTCGACTCGGAGAGTCCCAAGTGCGCGGGTCCCCCGGCGCCCGGCTCTGGGTGACCACTCATCAGGAAGCGGTCCGCGTCGGCGATGGTGAACGACATCGCATCGAAACGCTCCTCCCCCACACGCTCGAAGCCGTCGGCACCGAGGGCGAACACCCCGTGATGACTCGCGACGTAGAGCGTGTCGTCCGCGGGGTTCACGTCGAGAGAGTGGATATGGCCGAACTCCTCCCCGGCCGCAGCGGCGTCCGAGGCGGTTTGGTTCCACGTAGAGCTACAGCTGGCGAGCAGGGCCACGGCCATGGAGAGGCCGACGACCAGAGGGAGACCAGAAGACAGACTCAGCGATTTGCGCGTCGCGCACATGCGCATACTCCAAATGAGATCGAATGACGGGCAGGACGGACGCACCGGACCCATGCGGGTGGTGCGCCGGTGTGCCTGATCAGATCCGGAGTACGGTCAGCTGTCGTTCGAACGGCGGTGGCAGCCCCGCCACGTCGAGCGCGGCGACGACCCACGGCACCAGACGCGGCAGACGCCATCCCCCGCCACGTGCCGCAATAGCGAGCAGCCACAAGCCCAGCGCCAAACCGGGCGTGAGCATCATCAGGCACAGCGCGAGCAACCCCCCGTCATCCGCCGGCGGGGCCTCGTCCCCGGCAACGACGCCGAGGGATGCGACCACGCCCACCGTGGTGTCGGTGGTCATGATGATCGTCGGGGCGGCGTGGTGCCCGATGTGCTCGCCGGAGTCCGGCCCGGACGCCAGCCCGTGCATGCCAACGATTCCGAGCGCGACTGCGCACAGGAGGACGACCAGCGGAAGCCGCGTCCTCACGGCTCCCGGGAAGGTGCGGTCGGCAAGAGTCATCGCATCCTGAGTTTAGGCACAGCCACACCCGGCCGCCAGCCAGGCACCTTGATCCTGCCGCTGTGAGGGCAGGCAGCGCCGCCGGACCCGAGGAGCGATCACGTGCCATCGGCACTCGTCAAGAAGGAAGACCGCCTTTGACGTCGGCTGCGAACGCTTCACAACGATCCCGAGTTCCAACGAGCCGTGTCCGCAGCGCGACAACGTCGCGCGTCATAGTCCAGGACGGCCCTTTTCACAGGTCGACGACATCGAGCTCATATGCCCGATTCGCTCTGGCCCGAGCTCATCAACCCCATCCTCGCCGCCGTCCTCCTCGGCGCCCGAAACCAGACACAGCCGAAGGCCACCGCAGCCGATCGGCGACGTCGGCCGCACCGCGATGATCACCAAGGTCGCCGACCACCCAGGCTGAATCCAGGTGGCGAACCCGGCACCGGACCCGCTGCAGAGGGGGTTTTCGGGTCACAAAGCGCGACACAAGCCAGAATGGCTCAAATGACAAATGGCCCGTGTCCTGCATTTCCGCAGGCCACGGGCCACTTTTCAGTAGCGGGGGCAGGATTTGAACCTGCGACCTCTGGACCTCCAGCGCGTGTGCGTTCCGCCGCTGGCGCTTTTGACCCCACTTGCCGATGTGTGCTCTGACCTGCACAGATGCGCACAACCCGCCGTGTCGGCTCCAGATCATCTTGACGTTTTCTGCTCGGATCAGCCGGCTTGTGCTGGCGTTTTCGGGACATAAGCGCGGCGTGACTCGAATCGCAGTCGGCTCGGAGGATGAGCCACGATTCGTGCCTGTTCGTGCCCAACTAGGATCGGCGGCATGCGGGACCTCCGAGCACCGGCCGGGACACGCGGCGCGCGCTACGCGCTGGCCGCCGTGGCCGTCGCGCTGTTCGGTCTTCTGTCGATCCGGCGCCCACACCATGGGGGCAACATCCCCGAGTGCGAATGTCCTGATCGCCGCAAGCGGCCCCCTCAGTCATGACCACTCCGGGCCAGCGGCCAGTGAGCCGGATACCTCCGAACCGATCGTCGCGGGTCATCCAGTGGGAATGAGCTCTGAGGAGCCCATCGGCGAGAACGGTGCGGGGCTTCTTGGCCTCTGCCTAGCCGTGCTGGCCGGCCTGGTGCTCGGGATCGCACTCCTGCTGGTGCGTCGGGGTGTCCGCATCCCCCGGACCCTGCTGCCGGCATGGCAGCCCCGACTGTTCATCGGGCGTGACCGGGACCCGCCCAGCCTCGGCATGCTCTGTGTGATCCGCTGCTGACAGGCATTCGTCACGAGGCGCCCACGTTTGGGCGGCTCGTGGTTTCGCCTGCCCAGACACCTGATCACACAGATGGAGAAACACTCATGCGCAAGTCGCTGATCACCGCCGTTGTGGCGGCCTCGCTGTTCACCCTTGCCGCCTGCAGCAACGACGACGACACTGACACCGCGGCCA
The DNA here is from genome assembly GCF_001627265.1 of Nocardioides sp. REDSEA-S30_B4. Classification (NCBI taxonomy): domain Bacteria; kingdom Bacillati; phylum Actinomycetota; class Actinomycetes; order Propionibacteriales; family Nocardioidaceae; genus Nocardioides; species Nocardioides sp. REDSEA-S30_B4. The sequence continues at coordinate 19,568 of NZ_LUPI01000098.1, forward strand.
GCCATAACGAGGCCGACGTCACCTTCGCCCAGGAGATGATCCCCCACCACCAGCAGGCCATCGAGATGGCCGACCTCGCCGAGTCACGAGCTGAAAGCCAGGAGGTCAAGGACCTCGCCACCGACATCGAGGCAGCCCAAGGCCCCGAGATCGAGACACTGACCGGCTGGTTGGAGTCATGGGGCGAGGACGTCCCGGATGAGGGCATGTCGGGCATGGATCACGGCGACATGTCCTCCGACGACATGGGCGGAATGATGACCGAGAACGAGATGGCCGACCTCGAGTCGGCGTCCGGCGCGGAGTTCGACCAGATGTTTCTCACCATGATGATCGAGCACCACGAGGGTGCGATCGAGATGGCGAAGACCGAGCAGTCCGAGGGCGAGTTCCCCGAGGCTGTCGACATGGCCAAGGAGATCGAGACGACACAGGCGGAGGAGATCCAGACGATGCAGGACCTGCTGAAGTCCTGATCTCGTCCCTGGTGCCGGGCAGGACGGAGCTACTCCGCCAGCCCGGCGCCATCCTCACCTCGGAGCCACTGTTATGTACCGACCCCATGTCGCCCTCACAGGCATCCTCCTCGGTGCCGTCCTCGTCTCGGGCGGTTGCGCCAAGGACACCCCAGCGACAGCGCCGCCCGCCGATGAGGACACGAGCGTCGGCCACATCCACGGTCTCGGCGTCGATCCGGCCGACGACAGCCTCTACGTCGCCACCCACTTCGGCCTCTTCCACGTCGACGAGAGCGGCCGGCCGAGCCGCGTCGCAGACCGGTATCAGGACACGATGGCGTTCACCGTTGTCGGCCCTGGCCACTTCCTGGGAAGCGGGCACCCGGACCTCCGCGAGGACCTGCCCGCCCACCTGGGCCTGATCGAATCCACCGACGCCGGAGAGACCTGGACCCCCCTCGCCCTCCAGGGTGAGGCGGACTTCCACATCCTCGAGCCCGCCGGCGACGCCCTCTACGCATACGACGCCACGTCCGGAAGCCTGCTGCGCACCGAGGACCGGAAGAGCTTCGACGAGACATACCGAGGTCCGCTGATCAGCGTTGCGGCGGTCGATGACAACGACTCGCTGATCGCTACCGACGCCAACGGCCAGCTCGTCAGCATCAACACCAGGTCCGGCGAGACCCGTGAGCTCGGCGGCCCGAACATGATGTACCTCGACACCACTCCCGACGGGACCCTGGCCGGTGTCGACCCCGACGGCGTCGTTCGGGTCAGCACCGACACCGGTCGAACCTGGCGCGAGGTCGGCTCGATCGATGGCCAACCGGCCGCATTCACCATCAGCGCCCAGCGCTGGTTCGCCGCGACCGAGACCACCGTCTACCAGTCCACCGATGGCGGCGACACCTGGTCCCGCGTGCTGTGACGGTGCCGGGACGATGAGTAGGCGCAAAGCCACGCATCGACGAGCGGGTTCCCATCGCGCGCCACGTCGGCGTGCCACGGCAGGGCTCACCGGCCTGGCGGCGCTGGCGACGACTGCCGCCGTGGCTGGACCCGTCGCGTTTCTCATCCCCCGCCCGACGGACACCGAAGACGCGGGCGGCCGCACTGCAATTGCCGCATCTCCTTCCGCTGAACAGGCTGTCAGGCGCGAGCGGACCGACGGCGAGGTGGAGGTCCGTCGAGATCGTGACCCAGATCCGAGTGGGCCCCCCTCCCCCGCCACTCGCATTCCGGAGCGCGGCGCAGGCACCTTTGAAGTCGCCGCCGCCGCGCCGCGCGGCTCGCAGAACGGGGTGACGTACCGGGTCGAGGTCGAGCAGGGCCTGCCCTTCAACACGGCGGATGTGGCGCGGCTGGTCGAAGAGACCCTGTCTGATCAGCGGGGCTGGGCGACGCGACACACGCTCGTCCGCGTCGATGGCCATGCCGACCTCCGGATCGTCCTGGCCACCCCAGAGACGGCCGATGAACTCTGCGCACCGCTCGACACGGGCGGTCGGCTGTCGTGCCGCAACGGCGACGACGTCGTTCTCAATGCCTGGCGCTGGCAGTTCGGCGCATACGGATACGCCGGTGACCTGCGGGCATACCGGCGCTACGTCGTCAACCACGAGACTGGCCACGCCCTGGGCTATCCCCACGTCGGGTGTCCCGGTCCGGGAAGGCTCGCGCCAGTGATGTTGCAGCAGACCAAGGGCTTGGCCGGTTGTCGGCCGAACCCGTGGCCGTCGCGAGTAGATCTCGTCCACTGACGGCACCATGGTTCGGACGGCCGACAGCAGCTTGCGTATGACCTCAGCGCCATAGGGGTACAGGTGGAGTGATGGACCGCCGCCAGCGACCGCCCTTCAGCCGAGCTCGAACGCTCGGTGGGTGTGTCCTGGCCGCTCTCTTCGTGCTCGCCGGTGCCTCAGGCGACAACCTGTTCGCCCGACACGTGGGCATGACCATGGTCGCGCCGGCGGGAGCCTCCGCCGCGACAGGAGAAGCCATGCAGGCGGCTTCCGTCGGGTCTGGCAGGGACGGCGAGGGTCTGCGCGGCGCCGGCTCTGACCACGGGCCTGGTAGCGAGAACGGAAGTGCACAGCTCCTGCACCTGCTGGGCGCCTGTCTCTCCATCCTTGCCGTCGGCATTCTGCTGTTACGCCGGGGCGGAATGTGGCGTGAACCGACCCGCCTGCTCAGGGCATTGCCCTCGCGGCGGCTCCTCGTCGCCCACTGGAGGGCAACCGCCCGCGGAAGTCCCCCGCCCCTCTCGCCGCCACGCGCGTCTCCGGTGATCCGGACCTGAGGGCTCTGTGCAGCCTGTGACACCACCACGGTGCCCGCTGCTGCGCACTCGATAGCCCACAGGACCACATCACGACGATACGGAGAAGCTCATGACCAGCACGATCAGCGACATGATGAAGACCTACCCGGCGGAGATCAACACCGACCGCGAGCTCTTGGCGCAATGCGTAGAAGCATGCGTGGAGTGCGCTCAGGCGTGCACGGCGTGCGCCGACGCGTGCCTGAGCGAGGAAATGGTCGCCGAACTGACCAAGTGCATCCGCACGAACTCAGACTGCGCCGACATCTGCGAGGCCACTGGCCGGGTGCTGTCACGCCACACGGGCTACGACGCCAACATCACCCGCGCAGTGCTGCAGGCGTGCGCTCAAGCCTGCAGGTCCTGCGCGGAGGAGTGCGAGAAGCACGCCGAGATGCATGAGCACTGCCGCATCTGTGCCGAGGCGTGCCGCCGGTGCGAGGACGCCTGCAACCGCGTCCTGAGCGCCATCGGTTAACGCGGCCGCTTGGGATGACCGGATCCGAGAGGTTCGGTCATCCCATGCCGCCTGCACGCACCGACTTCGACCTTGAAGGACAACGAGATGAACCAGCGTCAGCAGAACAAACAGCAGCATGCCACCCACCCCGAGCCGGACGAACATTCCGAGCACAACAGCGACAACGGAGCTCACGACGGCAACTCCAGCGGACACCACGAGGCGAAGATGTATCTGCGTTTCGGACTGATGATCGCGACGTCGACTGTCGTCATGTTCGGGCTCACCTACACCAACGCGTTCAGCGCCGATCATGTCCGCTTCAGCGAGGAGCGCGTGTACATGGCACTCCTCATGGGCGCGGCGATGGCCCTCATCATGCTGGCGTTCATGTGGGGGATGATGTACCGGAACCGTGTGGTGAACGTCGGCATCGTCCTGGGCGCGATCGTGCTTGGCGGTACAGCTTTGTACCTGTCGCGCTCGCAGGTCCTCGTCGATGACGAGAGCTACATGAAGGCGATGATCCCCCACCACTCGATCGCCATCTTGACCAGCGAGAGAGCCGGAATCGAGGACGTCCGGGTCCGCGAGCTAGCGGACGGCATCGCGGCGACGCAGCGCAAGGAGATCAAGGAGATGGACTGGCTGGTCCAGGACATCGAGGAGAACGGACCGGCTACGACGAAGGAAGAAGCCGACGCACGACCCGTCCCCGATTTCCAAGGCTCGGCCTCGAGCCTCCAGGATGCTCAATGGAGTGCCCGAGAGTTCCTGCGGGCGCTCTTGGCCCTGCCACTGCCAAAGGAGCTGGGTCAGCAGTGACTACATGCGAGGGCTTGCCGGCACACAGTTCGACAAGCCCTCGCAGGGGATGAGTGTCAGCCCACGGGCTGAAGGCGTTCGTCTCTTACCGGCTCAGCATCCGCGGGCTGTGCAGGCAACCGCAGGCGCTTGAGCAGGAGCGCGTTGACCGCGACCAGGAAGCTGGACCCGGACATCGACAAGGCGGCAACCTCCGGTCGGAGCACCAGCCCGAAGGCGGGCTCGAACACGCCCGCCGCGATCGGTAGGGCGATCGCGTTGTAGCCCACCGCCCAGCCGAGGTTCTGGCGCATCTTGCGCAGCGTGCCCCGGCCGATCGTCAGCGCCACTGGGACGTCCAGCGGGTCGGACCGCATGAGCACGACGTCGGCGGCCTCGATCGCGACGTCAGTGCCCGCGCCCACGGCGATGCCGACATCGGCCTGTACCAGCGAGGGAGAGTCATTGACGCCGTCGCCCACCATCGCGACGGTGCGTCCCTGAGCCTGCAGCTGCTGGACCTGGTGCGCCTTGTCCTCGGGCAGCACCTCGGCGATGACGTCGTCGATCCCCAGCTCCTCGGCGATCCGCTCGGCAGTCGCGCGGTTGTCACCGGTCAGCATCGCGACTCTGATGCCCGCCTCGTGGAGTGCCGCGACAGCGGCGGCGGAGGTCTCACGGACCGCGTCGGCAATGCCGATCACGGCGACGGCTCGGCCGTCGACGGCGACGAACACCGCTGTGCGGCCTCCGGAGGCGATCTCGTCGCGCCGCGCGCCCACGTCGCCGATCGTGACGCCTTCGGACTCCATCAGGCGTCGGTTGCCGATGGCCACCTGGTGGCCGTCGACCTCGGCGAGGGCGCCGATGCCGGTGACGTTGCGGAACCCGGTGGCCCGCAGCCGCGGGACGTCGGTGGCGTCGACGTGCCGGACGACGGCGTCTGCGAGCGGGTGCTCGGACTCGCGTTCGAGTGCGCCGGCGAGGGCCAGCACCCGGTCGTGATCGAAGTCGTCGACCACCACCTCGGTGACCTCGGGCTCTCCCTTGGTGAGGGTGCCGGTCTTGTCGAACACGACGGTGTCGATGCGGGCGGAGGACTCGATCGCAGTGGCGTTCTTGAACAGGATTCCGCGCTTCGCCCCGAGACCGGAGCCGACCATGATCGCTGTCGGCGTGGCCAACCCGAGGGCGTCGGGGCAGGTGATGACGACGACGGTGATGGCGAACAGCAGGGCGGTCTGCACGCTGGCGCCTGCCGCGAGCCAGACCAGGAAGGTGCCGACTCCTCCGACGAGGGCGACGAGGACCAGCCAGAACGCGGCCTTGTCGGCGAGCCGCTGTCCGGGGGCCTTGGAGTTCTGTGCCTGCTGCACCAGGGCGACGATCTGGGCCAGGGCGGTGTCGGAGCCCACCTTGGTGGCGCGCACTCGAAGCGTGCCGCTGGCGTTGACGGTGGCGCCGATGACCTGGTCGCCCGGCGCCTTGTGCACCGGGAGGCTCTCGCCGGTGACCATGGACTCGTCGACTTCGGACTCGCCTTCTTCCACGGTGCCGTCGGTGGCGATCTTCGCGCCGGGGCGAACCAGGAGCAGGTCGTCGACCTGGACCTCGGAGGTCGGGACCTCGACGGGTTCACCCGCGCGGAGCACGACCGCCATCGGCGGGGCCAGGTCCAACAAGGTGCGGATGGCGTCGTTGGCACCGCCTCGGGCCCGCATCTCGAACCAGTGGCCGAGCAGCACGAATGCGGTGAGCATCACCGCGGCCTCGTAGAAGACCTCGCCGCCGCCGGTGATAGTGACCCCGAGGGAATAGAGCCAACCGGCGCCGACGGCCACGGCCACCAGCACCATCATGTCCAGGGTCCGGGCCCGCAGGGCCCGCCAGGCGCCGTCGAAGAAGATCCACGCGGAGTAGAAGATGACAGGCAGCGACAGGATCAGGGTGAAGATGTCGTCGCGCATGCCGAACGGGGCGGCGGCGTCGAAGCCGAGCATGTCGCGCCCCATCGGCGAGTACAGCGAGACGGGTACGGCAAGCAGCACGGCGACCAGGAACCGGTTGCGCATGTCGCGGACCATGTCGGCCATCGACATCTCCCCGTGACCGCCGTGACCCATCGCGTCGTGCGGTGACGAGACGGGCGACTCCGGACCGGTAGCTCCGGCGTGACCGTGATGCCCGGCGTGCGCGTCGTGTGCGCCGTCCGTGCCCCGCCGAGCGTGGTCGACGGGGTGGTCATGACCTGGTTCGAGCATGGGGTCGCACACGTGGCTGGGAACGGACTGTCCCGCGCAGTGGAAGCCGCACTCGCGGACCCAGTCCCGCAGCTCACTGATGCTGGTGCGCTTCGGGTCGTAGGTGACGGTGGCGGTCTGCGCGACCGGGTTGGCGTCCACGGAGATCACGCCCGGCTGACGGGACAGCACGGCCTCGGCGACGTTCTTGCTGGTCGCCCATTGAACGCCGGAGACCTCGAGGACAGCGGTGGCGGCGCCGTCACGGTGCGCGTCCGCGTCGTGGTCGTGGCGGCCGCTGGGGTGCTGGTGCGTGGTCATCGTCCTGCCTCCACCTTGGAAGGGTTGGTCCTGGTCGAGTCGTGATCCAGGTGCGGTGTCTCGGTTGATTGCGTGGAGACCGCTTGGAACCGGCGAAGCCGCAGGCTGTTGGACACCACGAACACCGAGGAGAACGCCATCGCGGCGCCGGCGATCAGCGGGTTGAGCAAGCCGAGCGCGGCCAGGGGCAGTGCCGCGACGTTGTAGGCGAAGGCCCAGAACAGGTTGCCCTTGATCGTGCGCAAGGTGCGCCGGGACAGCCGGATCGCGTCGACGGCGGCGCGGAGATCGCCGCGGACCAGGGTGAGGTCGGAGGCCTCGATGGCGACGTCGGTGCCGGTGCCCATAGCGATCCCCAGATGCGAGGTGGCCAGGGCGGCGGCGTCGTTCACGCCGTCTCCCACCATGGCGACGGTGCGGCCCTCGCGTTGCAGGCGTTCGACGACGGCCACCTTGTCGGCTGGGAGGACCTCGGCGATGACTTCCGCGATGCCGACCTCTGCGGCGACGGCCCGGGCGGCGCGTTCGTTGTCGCCGGTGAGCAGCACCGGCTCCAGCCCCAGCTCCTTCAGCTCGGCCACGGCCTGGGCGCTGGTGGGCTTGATCGCATCCGAGACCACGACCACACCGCGCGCCGATCCGTCCCAGCCGGCGGCGATCACGGTCCGGCCTTGCTGCTCGGCGGTGTCGATCACCTGCGTCAGGTGCGCGTCCAGTGGCTGGCTCCACTCTCCGGCGAGCCAGGAGGGTCGACCCGCCACGACCGCGTGGCCGTCGACCACACCGGCGACCCCGAGGCCTTGCGTCGAGGTGAACCCCTCGACGTCGGGCAGCTGCCTGTCGAGTCGTTGGGTGGCACCGGTGGCGATGGCCTGACCGATCGGATGTTCCGAGGCGTTCTCGAGGGCCCCGACCAGTCGGAGCAGGTCAGCAGGGTCGACGCCGTCGGCGGGGACGACCTCGACCAGCTCCATCCGTCCGGTGGTCACGGTGCCGGTCTTGTCCAGGACGATGGTGTCGACCACCCGGGTGGATTCGAGCACCTCGGGGCCCTTGATGAGTACGCCGAGCTGGGCGCCGCGGCCGGTGCCGACGAGCAGGGCGGTGGGCGTGGCCAGCCCGAGGGCGCAGGGGCAGGCGATGATCAGGACCGCCACTGCGGCGGTGAACGCGGCGGTGACACTGTGGCCGCTCAGCAGCCACCCGGCGAGCGTGGCCAGGGAGAGGGCGATGACGATGGGGACGAAGACTGCCGAGACTCGGTCGGCGAGGCGTTGGACTTCGGCCTTGCCGTTCTGGGCGTCCTCGACCAGGCGGGCCATCTGGGCCAGCTGGGTGTCGGCTCCGACGCGGGTGGCCCGGACGACGAGGCGACCGCCGGCGTTGACGGTGGCACCGACGACGGAGTCGCCGGGCCCGACCTCGACGGGCACTGGCTCTCCGGTGAGCATGGAGGCGTCGACGGCCGACGTGCCGTCCTCGACGACACCGTCGGTGGCGACCTTCTCCCCCGGACGCACGATGAACCGGTCCCCGACCGCCAGCTGGCTCACGGGCACGCGCACCTCTGCGCCGTCACGGAGGACGGCGACGTCCTTGGCGCCCATGTCGAGCAGGGCGCGCAACGCCGCACCGGACTGGCGCTTGGCGCGGGCCTCGAAGTAGCGGCCCGCGATGATGAAGGTGGTGACCGCGGCCGCCACTTCGAGGTAGATGTGGACGTCCGCCTCGCCGTCGGGGAAGAGGTCGAACGGCATCCGCATCCCGGTCATCCCGGCGTGGGTGAACAGCAGTGCCCACAGCGACCACAGCCAGGCGGCGGTGACGCCGACCGAGATCAGGGTGTCCATGGTGGCGGCGCCGTGACGGGCGTTGGTCACCGCGGCTCGGTGGAACGGCCAGGCACCCCAGACCACGACGGGTGAGGCCAGGGTCAGCGAGATCCACTGCCAGTTGTCGAACTGCAGCGCCGGGATCATCGACATGGCCAGCACCGGCACCGTCAGCACGGCCGATACCACCAGGCGCTGCCACCACCCCGCGGCCTCGCGGTCCCGATCGTCCGGCTCGGTGGTGGCCACGCCCTCGTCACCGCTGGGCGCCCGGGCCGGCACAGTCGCGGTGTAGCCGGTGGCCTCCACCACCGTAACGAGGTCGTCGGGGCTGAGGTTTGTCGGGTAGCTGACCTTGGCCTTCTCGGTGGCGTAATTGACCGTGGCGGTGACGCCGTCGAGCTTGTTCAGCTTCTTCTCGATCCGCGCGGCGCAGGAGGCGCACGTCATCCCACCGATGGCGAGCTCGATGTCGTTGACGGTGTCGGACGCGGTGGTCTGCTGGGTCATGACTGTGCCTCCTGGGGGATGGATCGCGCTTCGGACGTGAGGGACCTGGCCCGTCAGGCGAGGTGGTAGTCGCCGGCCTCGTCGAGGGCTGCGGCGACCTGTGCCCGATCGAGGGGCTGGGCGCTGGTCACGGTGACCGAGGAGGTCCCGCCGGCGACGAGGTCGACGGAGACGTCGCTGACGCCGTCCAGGCTCTTGAGCTCGCTGGTGACGGCGCTGGCGCAGTGGCCGCAGGTCATCCCCGTCACGTCGTAGCTGGTCGTGGTCATTTCGTTTCCCTTCGTTGCGGCGGTGGCGGTCGATTCGATGGTGGTGCCGGTGGAACTACCGGTCTCGGTGTTGGAGCCGCAGCCGCATCCTCCGCAGCCGCAGCCACCGCCGTTCGGGGGGCTGTCGGCCAACTGGAGTTCGTGGCTGGTGTGTGGGGCGGGCATGGGTGCTCCTTCGTTGGTCGGGTCGGTCATGAGCGGACGAGTCGTCGGATCGCTGCGGAGGCCTCGTTGAGCTTCTGTTGGGCCTCGGCGGGGTCGGTGGCGTGGGTCAGGCAGTGCTCGAGGTGCTGGTCGAGGAGAACGAGCGCCACGCCTTCGAGGGCCTTCGTCGCCGCCGAGACCTGGGTGAGGATGTCGATGCAGTACTGCTCCTCGTCCACCAGGCGCTGCAGGCCGCGAATCTGGCCCTCGATGCGGCGCAGCCGGGTCAGCACTGCCTGCTTCTCGGTGATGTATCCCGGTTCGGCTGCCATCGCGACCCTCCTCTGCCTGTACCCGGACGGGGTGTCTGCCTTCGCACTTGACTATACCCCCATGGGGTACTCCCACAAGGTGGCTGGAGAGACCTTCATCGAACCTTCATCGAGGTCGGTACTCTGCCTCGGTGGTCAGGCGCTGAGGTTGCTGCGGATCTCGTCGAGCAGGTCCTGGGGTGCCAGCCACATGGAGGGGTATTCGCCGTACCAGCGCTGTCGACCCTGCCTGTCGATGAGCACGAAGCTGTGCCCGGGCAGTCCGGCATGCATGCCTTTGCCGAGGGTTCCGTAGGCCTCGGAGACCGTGCCGTCGTCGAGCAGGAACGGTGTGGTGACTCCGTTGGCGGTCATGTCGGCGGTGATCTGCTCGCGGGTGTTCATCACGATCGGCAGCACGGTGACGTCGGCTGACCGGTCGTCGGCGCCGCGCAGCGCCGGGTCCGGTGTCGTCCAGTAGGACTGCACACCGGCGACTCCGGGCGTCTCGGCCAGCTGCTCGGTGAGCGCGCGGCCTGACTGTGCGACTTCGGAAGAGTTCAGGGTGCCAGTGGTTGTCTCGACGATCAGGACCAGGTTCGGGGGGTCGCCGGGGAACTGGTGGGTCAGGAGTTCGGCTGCCTGTTGTGACTCTGCCGAGGGGTCCAGGTAGGCACCAGAAACGAGCTTGTCGCCAGCATCCCGCCCGGCCACGCCAGCCAGAGCCATCAGCAGTAACGCCACCAGCAGCACCACGCCGCGGCGACGGAGCAGCAGACCGACGAACCACCCGGGCTCCGGACCCGACTCGCTCATCCCGCTCCGCTCGCGGCGCACCGCTGTCGTCGCCATCGTAGAACGCTCCTCAACCTGCTTCGCTGTCAGCGGGATTAGACGATCAATGTGGCGGACGCTATCATTGGCGCATGCCAATGACAACGCCCAAGGCTGACCCGGCGCTGCAGCGCGGCGCGGCACTGTTCCACGGGCTCGCGGACCGCAACAGGCTGGCGATCGTCCGACAGCTGTCCGCGGGCGAACGCCGGGTGGTGGACCTGACCAACACGCTCGGCCTGGCCCAGGGCACCGTCTCCGGGCATCTGGCCTGCCTGCGCGACTGCGGCTTAGTCGTCGGCCGACCCGAGGGTCGGCAGATGTTCTACTCCATCGCCCACCCCGAGTTGATGGACCTCCTCGCGGCGGCCGAGCAGCTCTTGGGCTTGACCGGCGAGGCCGTGGAGATCTGCCCCCGCTACGGCCCAGTGGACACCCACCCGCATCCTCAGACCGAGACCATTCCCACCACGACGGAGGAAGTAGCACCGTGACGGACGCCTGCGGCTGCGGCCACGACGAGCCCCGCAACGACGACGGCGAGCTGGAGGAACACGAGCCCGAACGGCTCTGGGAGGTCACTGAACTCCGCTTCGCCGCTCTCGCCGGTCTCTTCCTGATCACCGGGTACATCGCCGACCTCAACGACGCCAGCCAGGGCGTGGTCACCGGACTGAACGCCGTCGCGCTGGCGCTCGGCGCCTGGACGTTCGTCCCCAGCACCCTCAAGCGACTAGCCAAGGGCAAGATCGGCGTCGGCACCCTGATGACGATCGCCGCGATCGGCGCGGTCATCCTCGGCGAGGTCGCCGAAGCAGCGATGCTGGCCTTCCTCTACTCCATCAGCGAGGGCCTGGAGGAGTACGCCGTCGCCCGCACCCGCCGCGGGCTGCGCGCCCTGCTGTCCCTGGTCCCGGCCGAGGCCACCATCCTCCGCGCCGGCGCCCAGGTCACCGTCTCCCCCGCCGACCTGGTGATCGGCGACCTGCTCCTAGTCCGCCCAGGTGAGCGCGTCGCCACCGACGGCGTCATCCGCACCGGCCGCACCGCCCTGGACGTCTCCGCGCTCACCGGCGAATCCGTCCCCGTCGAGGCCGGCGCCGGCGACACCGTCTACGCCGGCTCCATCAACGGCACCGGAGTCCTCGAAGTCGAGGTCACCACCACCGCCGAGGACAACTCCCTGGCCCGGATCGTCACCATCGTCGAGGCCGAGCAGTCCCGCAAGGGCAACGCTCAGCGCCTCGCCGACCGGATCGCCAAGCCGCTGGTGCCCGGGATCATGATCCTCGCCGCGATCATCGCGATCATCGGTAGCCTGCTGGGTGACCCGGCGACGTGGATCGAGCGCGCCCTGGTCGTCCTGGTCGCCGCCTCCCCGTGTGCGCTGGCGATCTCCGTGCCGGTCACCGTGGTCGCCGCCATCGGCGCCGCGAGCCGCATCGGCGCCCTGGTCAAGGGCGGTGCCGCCCTGGAGGCCCTCGGCCGGATCCGAACCGTCGCCCTGGACAAGACCGGCACGCTCACCCGCAACCAGCCGGCCGTGGTCGACGTCGCCACCGCTGCGGGCCACACCCGTGACCACGTTCTGGACGTCGCGGCAGCCCTGGAGTCCCGCAGCGAGCATCCGCTGGCCCGGGCCATCCTCGCCGCGGTCCCCGAGCACCGCGACGCCGAGGGGGTCGAGGCCGTCACCGGCGCCGGCCTGACCGGAACGGTCGCCGGGCGGCCCGCCCGGCTCGGACGGCCCGGCTGGATCCCCGCCGGCGAGCTCGCCGAGCCGGTCGCCGCCATGCAGGAGGCCGGCGCGACGGCGGTGCTGGTCGAGTACGACGGGGCCGTGATCGGCGCCGTCGCCGTCCGCGACGATCTCCGTGCCGAGGCCGCCGAGGTGGTTGCCCGGCTCCGCGACGGCGGCTACGAGGTCGCCATGCTCACCGGCGACAACGACCGCACCGCCGCCGCCCTGGCCGCCCAGGCTGGCATCGCCGACGTGCACGCCGAGCTCCGTCCCGAGGACAAGTCCACCATCATCGCCCGCCTCCGCGAGAGCCGGCCGACCGCGATGGTCGGGGACGGGGTCAACGACGCCCCGGCCCTGGCCACCGCCGACGTCGGGATCGCGATGGGGGCGATGGGCAGCGACGTGGCCATCGAGACCGCCGACGTCGCTCTGATGGGCGAGGACCTGCGCCACCTACCGCACAACCTGACCCACGCCCGCCGCGCCCGGTCGATCATGCTGCAGAACGTCGGCCTCTCCCTCGGCCTGATCGCCATCCTGATCCCGCTCGCTGCCCTCGGCGTGCTCGGGCTCGCCGCGGTGGTGCTGGTCCACGAGATCGCCGAGATCCTGGTGATCGGCAACGGCGTCCGCGCCGGCCGCGCCCGACCGCTACCGCCCGCACCAGCGGGCACACAGCCGACGCCGGCGCACATGCCGGCGGAAGCCGCCGCGAGGTGACCGCCGGTTCGAGCCAGGCCCCGACGCGAGCGGGAGCCGGTCGCGTGGCGGTCCTGCTGGCGGCCGCCACGGTGGCCGCGATCGACCTCAGCGCGAAGGCCGTCTCCGAGGCCCGGCTGGCCGACTCCTCGGTTGACCTCGGCCTGATCCAGCTGCGGCTGGCCTACAACCCCGGCGTGGCGTTCAGCATGGGCGACAAGCTGCCCGCCGGGGTGATCGTGGCCATCACCGCAGCGATCTCGATCTTATTCGCCGTCTACGCATGGCACCGGGCCCCCCAAGCGGGGTGGGTCGAGCGGATCGCCGGCGGCGCCGTGATCGGCGGCGCGGTCGCCAACGTGGTCGACCGCGCCCGCGACGGCGTGGTCACCGACTACCTGCACACCGGCTGGTGGCCCACCTTCAACCTCGCCGACACCTTCATCGTCACCGGATGCATCGCAATCGCTCTGCTGTACGCCCGCCCAGAACGCGCATCGAGCACGCCAGCGTCGGTGAAGGACGATTCCGGCGCACCTTCCATCTCCGAGCCTTGACCGGCGCTCGAGGGGGACCGGCCGGCTGCGCTGAGTGCCCGCAGCACCCGAGGCTCAGCCAGCTCAGCCTGCTAGCCACGACGGTTGCTGATGGCGAACTCAGGGGCCGTGCTCTCGCGACACAAGACGACCAGTGCGTCGACACTGCAGAACCCAAGGAGACATAGACATGATCGGCCCCGCGTTGCAGGCGATTGGCCTGTTTCTAGTCACCAACATCGACGACATCATCGTCTTGTCCCTGTTCTTCGCACGCGGAGCCGGGCAACGAGGTACCACCACCAGAATCATCGCCGGGCAGTACCTCGGATTCGGTGGCATTCTGCTGGCCTCCGTCGCGGTGACCTTCGGCGCGGGACTGTTCCTTCCCGACGAAGCCATCCCGTACTTCGGCCTCATCCCACTCCTTCTGGGTGTCTACGCGGGCTGGCGGGTCTGGCGAAACGGGGACGATGATGACGACGACAGCCTCGCCGACAGGCCGATCAGCGCCCTGGCGGTGGCTGCGGTCACCTTCGCCAACGGCGGAGACAACATCGGGGTCTACGTGCCGGTGTTCCTCGCGGTCGGCACCGGGGCGCTCGTGGCCTACTGCGTGGTGTTCCTGGCTCTCGTCCTCGTCCTCGTCCTGGCCGCGAAGTTCGTGGCCACCCGCAAGCCGATCGCGGAGGTGCTCGAGCGGTGGGAGCACATCTTGTTCCCTCTCGTGCTCATCGTGCTCGGCCTCGTCATCTTGATCGAGGGCGGTGCGTTCGGCTTGTGACCGCGTGGCCAACCCGCTCGCGAGGAGTTTGGACAGGGTCATGCAGAACGTCATGCCTGTCTAGGCGCAGAGCCGCCGAACAGCCAACGCCGACTCACTCGGTCGCCCACACTCCGGTCCGACAGCTTCGCGGCATGTCACCGTCCTCTCACCGGCGCATCGCGGCTATCGGCGCCGCCAGCTGCGAAGGCCACGCAGCCTCGGGAGTCCGCGACCGATCACCGCCGCGATGACAGCCGTGAGACCTGCCAGGACCAAGAGTTGTCGGATGAGCGAGCCGTAGCGCACTGCAGGCGTGTGTTCGTTGACCAGCGCGACCTGAGCGACCGCGATATCGGTCGTCCTCGGTTCCAGCTGGGCCCGGACCGTGCCGTCCGGGCCGATGACGCCGCTGATTCCGTTGGTGGAGGCGACCACCACGGTGCGGCCGGTCTCCATGGCACGAGCCCGGCTGATGGTGAACTGCTGCATTTGCTGCGAGGTTCCGGTGAAGGTGGCGTTGCTGGTCTGCACCGTCACCATCTGGCCGCCGTTCTCGATCTGCGCGGCGACGGAGTCGTCGAACGCGACGTCGAAGCAGATCAGGTCCGCGACGCGTGTGCCGGCGATGTCGAGTGGCCGTGTGCGAGTGCCGGCGATCATGTCGCGCGGGATCATGTCCAGGCGCCCGATCTGGAGTCCGGAGAGCAGGCTGCGGAAGGGCACGTACTCGCCGAACGGCACCGGGTGGCGTTTGGTGTAGCGCTCCTTGGTCGAGCCGTCCGGCAGCCACGCCAGTCCCTGGTTGAGCACGGCGTCCGGGCGAGGACCGTCGACGATGGCACCCACCAACACCGGCACCCCGACCGCTGCCACGGCGCGGGAGATCCCTGCGTTGGTCTGCTCATCCGCGAAGGGGTCGACGGCGGTGGAGTTCTCCGGCCACAGCACGAAGTCGGGCCGGGGGACGGCGCCGGATTCGACCCGCTCGGCGAGGTCAACGGTGGCCTGGACGTGGTTCTCGGTCACCTGCTCATGGACGGCGACCAGGTCGTTCCCGGCGCCGGGAACGTCGCCCTGCACCGCGGCGACCGTCACGGTCGGCAGCCCGGCCTCCCATGACGACGTCAACGACTCGGGCCGGACCAGGACCGGCGCGGAGCCGACCAGCAGTGCGGCGCCAATGACCACGACCGCCCCTATCGGGCGTGCCTTGCCCTCCCGGACCACCCAGGCAAGCATGGCGCTGGCCAGGGCTACCAGGAAGCTGACGCCGCTGGCGCCGACCCACGGCAGCCACAGCGCGAACGGGGTGTCCACGGTGGCCCAAGCCAGCCGGGTCCACGGGAAGCCACCGAGCGGCCAGGTCGACATCGCGGTCTCGAGCGCCACTCACACGCTCGCGGTCCACATCGGCCAGCCGCGCAGCCGACCCGCCAGCGCGATCCCGAGGCCGGCGAGGGCGTAGTAGCCGGCGACAACGGGGCTCATCAGCAGCCAGGCGTCGGTGCCGACGGCCCGCATCCATCCCGTCAGGACGAGCGTGTATCCGAACCCGAACAGCAGCCCCATCGCAAACGCGTGGCGCAGCGGCTCCCGCTGCAGCAGGAGCACCAGCGCGGCGACCGCCAACGGTAGGAGCCAGCGCTGCTCCCACGGAGCGCTGGCTCCCGCGGCGGCAACCCCGGCCAGCGATGCCGCCGCGAGTCGTGCGAGCCGACGGCGGCGTCGAGGCCGGTCGACGGATGCCGGGGCCTTCTCACCCGTCTGGGCTGCGCGGGCCGCCATGGGCGTGGGCGTGCGAGGCGTAGGAGGCGTGGGCGTGCGAGGCGTAGGAGGCGTGGGCGTGGGAGGCGTGGGAGGCGTGGGCGCAGGTGTCACCGCTCACTCCGGCCCGGTGAGAGAGTCCAGGAGCCTGGCGAGCTCCTCGCTGGAAGCTTCCCCGACCTTCCTGGTCACCGGATTCATCGTGATCGCTCTCCTGCACGCCCGCCCCGAACGCACGACCAGTACCCCCGAGGCGGTGGAGGACCACATCGGCAACCCGGCCGTCGCTGACCGCCCCCCGCAGACATAGCCATCGTCTTCCGCGCTCGGCATCGCACCGCATCGGCGCCCTTGTCGATCCTGTCCTGTCGACGCCAGACGTAGATCGAGGCCTCGCTGATACCCAAGTCGTACGCGACCTGGCCGACCAAGCACCCTTCCTTAAGCAAGCCGATCACCTTGCGCCGAAACTCCGGCGGATAAGCCCGTCTGCCCACTGCTGCCTCCTGATGACAGGCATCAGAATCCAGTCAGCCGACTCCACCGAACCCGGGACACGCCACCGGGTGGAGTCCAGCAGAGTGGTGTACGAGCAGCCCCGGTGAGTGAGTCCCTACCGACGTAGGGACTGCCACCGGGTGACCGGCGCTAACCCTGCAAGCCGGCCCCAGGCCAGCCGCGACGAAGACTTGCGGGCGATTCACTTGCGTGACCAGGGCTTCGTCACAGCTTCGCGTCAAGGTCGCCACGTCGAGAACCACCTTGACGACGACCACATCGGCGAGCTGATCGAACAGGCCCTCAGCCGCGCCGACCACGCGCGGCTCGGCCTCGTCGATCGCGACGACACGAACTCAGGACTCGACGCAAATCCCTGACACGTCAAGTCATCGCCCCATCAGTGTCGCGTCCACTCCTCGGTCTGGGTGAGTCGCAGCAGGTAGATCAACGGCGGTAACACCAAGACCACGGCGAACCCCACGGCAACCAGGAGGCCCTGCAAGGTGGCTGACGCGCCGGCGGCGGCACGGATCGTCACATGATCGACGAGCAGCCAGGGGTATTGGGCCACACCCCATCCTGACACCACAGACGCGACGGCGACGACCGCGGGCCATCGCGCCATCGAGTAGCGACGGCGCCACACCAGCACGAGCGTCGCCACGCCTGCCAGCCCGGCCATCACGACGAGTGGAGCCGCGCGCCCGGCGAGGCCGTCGGCCAGCACCGGCGCGTCCATCGAGATCGGCACCAGTGCGGCGAACACGAGCGCACCGGTCACGAGCCCCACTCCGAGCGAGCGCGCCCGAAGGTCCTCCGCCAGCCGTGATCGGCGACTGCGATGTGCATCGGCGGCGAGGAACACGCCGGCCAGGAACGCGCAGGTGCCGACCGCGATGGCCCCACCGAACAGAGACGTCGGGTTGAGCCAGGACGACCAACGGTCGCCATCCTCCTCCATCGGCACCCGACCTGACGCGATTGCCCCGGCGACCGTGCCGAGGAAGAACGGTGTGATGACCGAGGACACGGCGAAGATCACGCCGAACAGCCGCGCCTGGCGCAGGGTGGCGGAGTACTTGCGGAACGCGAAACTGGCGCCGCGCAGCACGATGCCCAGCAGCGCCAGAAGCAACGGCACGACCAGCGTCGACATTGTCGCGGCGAACGACTCCGGGAATCCTGTCCACCAGATCACCAGCACGTAGATCAGCCACACGTGGTTGGCCTCCCACACGGGTCCGATGCTGTGGTCGACCAGGGTTCGCAGCTCGGCGCCACGCCGGCTGCTACCCGCCGTGAGGTCGAAGAATCCCGAGCCGAAGTCCGCGCCGCCCAGCACGGCGTACGCGATGACGCCCGCGAACATCGCCGCTGCGACAGCCACCTCGAGACTCATGACGACGAATCCACGGTCTCGGGCGCGTACGGGCTCGGGAGATCGGTCTCACCGCTGCGCCAGCGCCGGGCCATGGACCTGAGCACGATGACCGCGGCTGCGGTCATCCCGGCATAGATCAACGCACTTATCCCCAGCAACCACCACAATGCCGAGGTGTAGTCGCCGACCGCGTCCGGGGTGCGCATCACTCCGTACACGACCCAGGGCTGCCGTCCGACCTCGGTCGCCACCCATCCGGCCTCAAGCGCAATCACGGCCAGCGGACCAGCGGCCGCCGCAGCCCTGAGAAACCACCTCTTCGTGAGCAGGTCACGCCCTCTCCAGCGCTGGACCCAGAACCAGGTGACACCTGCGGCGAGCAACGTGCCGACGCCGACCATCGTCTGGAAGGCCAGATGCGTGATGTTGACCGGCGGTCGGTCCTCCTCGGGGATGGTGTCCAGGCCAGGCACAGGGTCGTCGAGCGAGTTCATCGCGATCAGCGAGCCGAGAACAGGAATGTCGATCGCACCCACGACCTCCCCGTCGACCACAACGCCGCCGAGCCGAAGCGGCGACGGGCTCTCGGTTGTCTCCGCCAGCTCGAACGCGGCCAGCTTCGCCGGCTGTCGCTCGTCCAACCCGAACCCGAGCACATGCCCCACGAACGGCTGGGTGACCGCGGCGATGGACGCGAAGACGAAGGGCACCATGAAGCCCAACCGGTGATGTGCGTCGCGGCGCCCGCGCAGCATCCCGGCCGCATAGACCCCCGCAACGCTGAAGCCCGCCACCATATAGGCGCCGACCCACATGTGGGCGAACTGAAGGAAGGCGTGCTGATTGAACAGCACCGCCCAAGGCTGGACGTCCGTGACCTCCCCGCCGACGAGGCGGAAACCGGTCGGCACGTTCATCCAGGCGTTCACCGCGACCACGCAGTAGGCGCCGACGATGCCGGTGATCGCCATCGGCAGGACCATCAGGACGTGCCGCTTCGCCGGCATCCGTCCCCAGCCGTACAGGTAGATGCCAAGGAAGATGGCCTCAAGGAAGAACGCCAGACCCTCGAACGCGAACGGCAGTCCGAGCACGTCCCCGTAAGTCCCCATCAGGCCGGGCCACAACAGACCCATCTCGAAGCTGAGCACCGTGCCGGAGACCGCGCCGATCGCGAAAAGCACTGCCGAGACCTTCGCCCACCTGCGGGCCAACCCCAGGGCGACCGGGTCCTCACGGCGGATCCCGCGCAGGTGCATCACGAAAATCATCGCCGGGAAGGCAACCCCGAAGCACGCCAGCACGATGTGCCATCCCAAGGACAGAGCCATCTGCTGACGGGCCGGGAGAAGCCCCGCGGGCTCCGCGGTCCCGGCGAGCTGCATTGCGTCGACGACGAGATCGGGAGTCAGCACGGCACTAACGCTACGCAATAGGTACGAGCCACCCACGGGCTTGTGAAAAGTTTCACTAACGGGTGCGAGGAGTTACCTTCGATGAGGCTCGTAGCGCCGGTGTCGCCGGTGTCGCCCGGAATCGTGCTGCATCCGGTAATGGAGATTCCGGAGCCCGTTGCGACGGCAGCGGCCCGGAACTGAGCGAGCGTGGGTCCGTTCACGGATGGTCCGTATCGGCGATGCGGGACTGCGGATTCGCCGCCTACCTCAGGCGGCAAAGAGCAGGTAAAGGCCACCTGAGGTGAAGGCGACCATGGCCATGAGTAGAGGCAGTTGCCCGAGGATCTGGTGACGAGGGGGCAGCAGTGCGACGGATCGGTCGTGAGACGCGATGGCTGCTACCACGTGGCCGACCACGACCGCTCCCACCTTGATGTTGGCGAGCAGGGTCGGGTGGTAGCTCAGCCAGTAGTTCACTTGCCAATCGCCGGTGCCGAGGTAGTCGGCACCGGTGGTGAGCGGGTCGCTCGCCTTGATCAGGGTGTCCTGGCCGACCTCGAACCAGTAGGACGCGTAGTGGGCCACGATGTACCCGAGGATGATCGGCACGATCGAGTGAGCGAGCATGGCCGGCAGGTCCCGACGACGCAGGTCGGGACCGGTCATGGTCGCCGCGGCGGCACCGGCGAACACGAGGGCTGGTGCGGCGCTGAAGACGAGCAGAGCGAGGGAGTCAGCGATGGTCGAGCCGTTCTCGAGGCCCGCGACGAGCTCGTTGGTCTGAGAAAAGCGCACCCAGAACGGGGAGTCCTTGAAGGAGTCGAACGCGGTGCTGCCGAACAGCACCGAGACGACCGCAAGCAGACCGGCCGTCGGGACCACGGTGCTGAGGTTCGCCAGCGGGGACCGCACCACGATCCTGCCCTCGTGGGTCCCCCAGACTGAGAGCTTGCCGATCAGGGTGGAGTAGACCTCGAACGGGTCGGCCTTCTCGTAGAACCCGTTGCCAAAGATCGCGCCGCCGAGCAGCATCACAGCGACGTACACCGCGCACCACAGCCGCACGGGGCCGAGCTCGGTGGAGTAGGGATAGACCAGCTCGAGCCACACGAAGGCGAACAGCCCCAGGGAAGCTGGCCAGTGGCCGAGTCGCGCCGGGTAGGCCAGCAGTCCCACGTCGGGGTCGGACCCAGAGATCTTCGAGAAGGCGAGGTTGATTGTGCGAACCGGGCTGATCGCCTTCCACACCGGGCCGAGCAGGGCGGAGGCGAAGACCAGGCCGATCCACCACCAGACGTAGAAGATGCCGAAGAACGGGTTGGTCAGCAGGTCCTCACCGAGCACCGCGGCAGCCGCGGAGTACAGAAAGACCACCATCCCTAGGACACGCGCCGCGACGGCGAAGCCGCGTGAGGTCAGGACACCATCCATCCAGTGAGGCACCCGACGGCCGGCCACCGGTCCGTCCGGATTCCCGTCGTACCGCGGTGTCCGCCACGCCAGCGCGAGCACCGAGAACGAGATGATCAGCGCCGCGACGGCACCGGTGATGGCGAGCTGGGGCGAGATGGGAAGGTCCTTGGCGCCGCCGATGCCGTGCATCGGCAGGGGAAGGGGGATCACGTGGCGTCCGATCGGTCGAGGGGCATAGCAGGAGGGGAACCGGCATGTGTGGGTGGGAGGCGGCGGCGGCGGCGGCGGCGGCGGCATGCTCGCCGGTCCTGGGCGAAGGTGACCAGCAGTGCCATCGAGATAATGATCCACGTCAACCGCAACGGTGCGGCGCCGAGTCGGACTGCCCACGTCTGCGACGTGTTGAGAGGCACGTCGAGGACGACCGATCCCGCTACACGCACCGGAAGCCGCTCGAGGACCGACCCGTCAGGTGCGATCGCCCCTGAGATGCCGTTGACCGAGGACACCACGACACTGCGGCCGAGCTCGAGGGCCCGCGCCCTGGACACCTGCCACTGCTGCTCGAGCTGGGCGGTGCCGAGGAACATCGCGTTGCTGGTCTGGACGCTGACCAGGTCCCCGCCCCGGGCCACCTGTCGACGCAGCACGTCGTCGTAGGCGACGTCGAAGCACAGGGCGGTCGCGACACTGAAGGAGCCGACCCCGATCTGCTCGGGATCCCCGCCGGGCAGCATGTCCCGGGGGATGGCGGCCACCCTCGAGGACAACCGCTCGGCCAGCGGCCTCAGGGGGACGTACTCCCCGAAGGGCACCAGCCGCTGCTTCGTGTAGCGCGCCCGCACTCCCCCGTCGTCCCAGAGCAGCGACTGGTTGAGGGCGTAGCGCGCGTCGGGTGCATCTACGACGGCTCCCAGGAGCAGCGGCACCCCGGCTGCCTCCACAGCCGCTCGCGCCGCCTGGCCGGCGACCACGTCGGTCGTCGGGTCGACAGCCATGGCATTCTCGGGCCACACCACCAGGTCGGGCGCAGGACGCCCGGTGTCCGAGGCCGCGAGCTGCCTCGTCTGCCCGACCAGCACCTCGGTGAGGGCCCGGTGATTCGCCACGACTTCCCGGCCGGAACCCGGCAGCTCCCCCTGCACGATGGCGATCCTGGCCACCGGCCCGGTCGCCTGGTTCGGCGTCACCAGGACCCCACCTGCCATGGCCGGGACCGCCACCAGCGCCACCACTGCTGCTGCGGGGACCAGCCCGCGCAGGCTGCGCCGCGTCGCGTGCTCCACCACCGAAGCGATGAGGCACCCGAGCAGCGCGACCACAGTTCCTGTGGCGGCGACCCCGATGACCGCCACCCAGGCGGACCAGGGCGCATCGACGGCGGAGTACCCGAGCCTTCCCCACGGGACCCCGCCCCAGGGAACTGCCGCCCGTGCCGACTCGGCCGCCGTGAAGACGCCGGCGGCCCACAGCTGCCACCCGTGGAGTCGACGCACGCGCACCATCGCCACACCGGCCAAGGCGCCCCACACGCTCTGCGCAGCGACCATCGCGGCCCAGGCAAAGGGGGAGATGGCCTCGGCCAACCACCACAGCGTCATCCCGAGGAAGACCGCGGCGTGGGCGGCACCGAGGAGTGCCGCTCTGGCGGCTGAGGCCTCACGCAGCGCCAGGACCAGCATCGCCAGGCCCACCGGTGCCAGCCACGGCAGATCGAAGGGCGGAAAGCCGAGCGCCGTCGTGGCTCCGCCGGCAGCGGCGGTCAGGATGATGGGGCGTTCCCCAGCCACTCGGGCACCACTTTCGTCATGGCCTACTATCGCCGATAGTATGAACCACGTGAGGTCGTCCCCCGTCACCGCCGAGTCGGACCAGGGCCCCCGTGCGGCGACGCCACCGGATCGCGGGACCCCGGAGCCCGCTCGGGTCTCGATGGGCTGGGGCCGCTGGGCCTGGCGGCGACTGACTTCCATGCGCACCGCCGTCGTCCTGCTGATCCTCCTGGCGGTCGCGGCGGTGCCGGGTTCGCTGCTCCCGCAGCGTGGCGTGGCGAGCGACCCCGCGGCTGTCGCGCTGTTCTACCGCGACAACCCCAACCTCGCTCCGTGGTTGGACCGGCTGTACCTCTTCGACGTGTACGCGGCCCCGTGGTTCGCCGCCGTGTACCTGCTGCTGCTGGTCTCCATGACCGGGTGCGTCCTTCCTCGATGTGCCTGCCTGTGGCGCGAGGTCACGGCGCAGCCGCCCGCGGCCCCCCGCAGGCTGGAGCGCGAGGACGCTCACGCTCGCCTCACGGTCGAGGAGGCCTCGGCCTCCCTGACGGCTGCCGCCGCGCACCTGCGGTCTCGGCGCTTCCGGGTGGTGGAGACCGACGGCGAGGTCCGCGCCGAGAAGGGCCACGTCCGGGAGCTCGGGAACCTCGCCTTCCACCTGTCGCTCCTGGTCCTCCTCGTCGGGGTGGCCGGCGGTCGATTGTTCGGCTACGAAGGGCGCGTGGCTGTCGTCGAGGGCTCGACGTTCACCAACATCGCGTCCTCCTACGACGCCCTGACCCGCGCCCCCCTGGCCGATCCCGCGGACCTGGAACCTCTCGAGTTCACCCTGCGCAGCTTCGATGCACAGTTCGAGACCAGCGGACCACGGCTGGGAGAGCCCCGTTCGTTCACGGCGATCCTGGACTGGGTGACGTCCGACGGCGCGGGAACCACCGAGGTGCGACCGAACCAGCCCTTCGACGCCAACGGGACCAAGTTCTTCCTCACCGGTCACGGGTACGCCCCGCAGATCACGGTCCGCGACGGCCGCGGTGACGTGGCCGCATCCGGTCCTGTCATCTTCCTTCCGCAGGATCAGGCGTTCACCTCCGACGGGGTCGTGAAGGTACCCGACGCTCGACCGACCCCCGTGGCACTGGAGGGTCTCTTCCTGCCGACCGCGGCCCGAGGGGCGGACGGGATCGACGTGTCGGCATACCCCGGCCTGGTGAATCCGGCGCTCCTGCTCACCGCCTACTCCGGTGACCTCGGACTGGATGACGGCGGGGCTCAGTCGGTCTACACGCTCGACCTGGACGGGCTGGTCGAGGTCACGGGGGACGACGGGGACCGATGGCGGGCCACGATCGCCCCTGGCGAGACCGTCCGACTGCCCGACGGCCTGGGGACGGTCACCTTCGACGGCGTGACCCGCTTCGCCAACTTCCAGGTGGCCCGAGACCCGGGCAAGGAGATCTCGCTCGTGGCGGCGCTGCTCCTGCTCATGGGCCTGAGCGTCTCGCTCGGCGTGCCGCGGCGGCGCGTCTGGGTCCGCCGCGTCGACGACGCCACGGTCGAGGGCGGGTGGCGCCACCTCGGGCGTCGTCGCTGCGCCGACAGCGACTCGGCGGCCCTGACCGCCGCGCTCGAGCACGATCCCGACAACCACCCGGAGAGCGCGACGTGATGCAAGCAGACGAGATGGCACTCTGGTCGGACCGACTGGTCCTCGCCTCGCTGGCTGCCCTGTCCGCCTGTCTGGTGACCTATGCCGTGGCCGCGGCCCTCGCCGCACGGTCCGCTGGCCGTGCACCGGCGCCCATACTCGTGGGCGGTCCCGAGGCCCTCACCGCGAGCCCCGCGCCCGTCACGTCGGGCGACAGGGCAAATGCCCTGCGCCCCGCGGGCACGTGGCTCATGGCTTCGGGTGCTGTGCTCCTCGTGGCAGCCGTGGTCGCACGGGGTCTCGCGGCCAGCAGGGTCCCCTGGGGCAACATGTACGAGTTCGGCCTCACCGCCTCCGCGGCGGTCGCCGTCACCTTCCTCGTGGTCCGTCGCGGTCGCCGGGTCGATGTCGTGGCCCCCTGGGTCGCGGCATTGGTGCTCGTCCTGCTCGGCGTCTCGGTCACCTCCCTCTACACCCCGGTCGACGACCTGGTGCCTGTGCTCGACTCCACCTGGCTCGTGGTCCACGTCGCCGCAGCAATCGTGGCGGGTGCGCTCTTCACCGTGGGGGCGTTGGCGACGCTGGCCCAGATGGTGCTCTCACGCGGTGGTCGCGAGGGGCGCGGGAGCTCCGAGCTCGGCGACCTCGCGCACACCGTCCACCTGGTCGCCTTCCCCATCTGGACCTTTGCCGTGATCGCCGGGGCCGTGTGGGCCGAGAACGCCTGGGGTCGCTACTGGGGGTGGGACCCGAAGGAGACCTGGGCTTTCATCACGTGGGTGCTGTACGCCGCTCATCTGCACGCCCTGGCCACCGGCGGGTGGCGACGTCGGGCCGGGTGGCTCGCCGTGGCCGGGTTCGCGGCCTTCCTCTTCAACTTCTTCGGAGTGAACATCTGGATCCCAGGCCTGCACTCCTACGCGGGGGTGTGACGTCGCATGGGCCAAGACCTCGTCTCGACCCTCGTCATCGGTGCCTTCACGCTGGGGTCGACGCTCGCCATCCTCTACCTCATCGCACGGGGCCGGTTATGACGCGGCGACTCCTCCTCATAGCCACCCTGATCCTCCTGTCCTGGCCGACTCCGCCCGCATCGGCGCACACCGACCTGGTGTCGATCACCCCTGCTGAGGGCAGCCGGGTCCTAGGCGGCTGGCCACCGGAGGTCGTGCTGGCCTTCACCGAGGCCATCGACCCGACGCTCAGCGCCGTCTCGGTCTCGGTCGACGGCCAGGACGGCACCCGGGTCCCTCTCGGGCTTGGCCTCCGCAGCACCGAGGTCGTAGGGGACCTGCGTGCCCTCAAGCCTGTCGATCCCACGACGGACCACCGAGTCCGGATCAGCTACCGCGTGACGTCGGCTGACGGACACCCCGTCGCCGGGACCTCGACCTTCACCATCGCGCCCGACGCAGGCTCGCCTCCGACACCGGGTGCCGCTGAGACAACCACCCCCGAAGCCGCTCCGGTGACTCCGACGCCCCCCTCCCGGACAGCCCCCGCCTCCGATGGGGCGTCCGCAACCGGCCTGGGCACCGGCGCCTGGGTCGCCGCCGGCCTGGTCGCACTGGTCCTGCTCTCCGCCGTCGTCTCCTCGCGCACCGGGCGATCCGAGAGCCGAGCCACCGACGGGAAGGCCGAGCAGTGACCCGGGCCGGGACGCGGTTGCTCGCGTTCGCGGGATGGTGGGTCGCGGTCACCCTGCTGGTGGCGTGGGCGACCGGCGCGCTCGCCCCACTCGGCATCGCAGGGCTGCCCGAGCCAGGGCCGGTCACGAGGATCGGACTACCTGTCGTGCAGGCCCTTCGTGACATGGCTGCGCTGCTCACCGTCGGCCTCCTGGTCGTCGCGGCCACGTGCCTGGCACCCGAGCCAGGCTCGTCGGAGCGCAGCGTGACCGGCGTGCGTCGCCGGGCGGTGCAGCTGGCTCAAGGATCGGCCGCCGCCTGGCTGTCGGGCAACCTCGTGCTGATCGGCCTTGTCTACTCCGACGCCTCAGGGAGCCGGCTCGACGCACCCGGGTTCTGGGAGCAAGCGGCGTTCTTCGCCACCAGCTACGAGCTCGGTCAATACCTCTTGTGGGGGGCCGTGCTTGCCGCCGCCGTGGCCGCCACCTGTGCGCTGGCCTCGAGTGTCGCCTTCCTCGGCGTGGCCGCACTGCTGTCGCTCGCCGGGCTCTGGCCGATGGCGCTCACCGGGCATGCGGCGGGAACGCTGCAGCACATCGACGCAGTCAACCTGCAGATGTTCCACCTCGTCGGCATCGGCGTCTGGGCCGGCGGACTGCTGGCGCTGGTCCTGCTTCGCCCCTACCTGGGCACCGGCGCCGGGGCGCCGATCCGTC
Organism: Nocardioides sp. REDSEA-S30_B4; assembly: GCF_001627265.1. Lineage (NCBI taxonomy): Bacteria > Bacillati > Actinomycetota > Actinomycetes > Propionibacteriales > Nocardioidaceae > Nocardioides > Nocardioides sp. REDSEA-S30_B4. Next base: position 46,039 of record NZ_LUPI01000098.1, read on the forward strand.
ACTTCTCCACCCTCGCCACGTGGGGGCTGCTTCTCGTCACGGTCTCCGGTGTCCTCGGCGCAGCGCTACGGCTGCCCTCGCCCGGCGCGATCGTGTCGACGTACGGCGCGCTGCTCGGGCTCAAGCTCGCGGCTGTGGTCGTGCTCGCCGGTCTCGGGCACCGCCAACGACACCGGCTGGCCAGCGAGGCCGATCTGGGCGGGCGCACCCGGTTCTGGAGGGTCCTCGCGCTGGAGGCCGCGATCCTCGTGGGTGCTGCCGGCACGGGCGTGGCGCTGACGCGGACCGCTCCTCCGGCCCCCTCCGGGTCGCCCCGTCCGTTGACCGCCGCCGAGGCGATGCTCGGCTCGTCGCTGCCACCGCCCCTCGACGCCGGGGCGTGGTGGTCCGGCTGGAGCATCGACAGCCTCTTCCTGCCGTTCGGACTCGCGGCCGCCGTCTGGTACGTCCTGGCTGTCCGGAGGCTCGCGACCCGCGGAGTGCGTTGGCCCTGGTGGCGCACGGCGCTGTGGCTGACTGGCTGCGTGCTCTTCCTGTGGGCGACCAACGGGCCTCCCGGGACCTACGGACGGGTCTTGTTCAGCATGCACATGATCCAGCACATGACGATCGCGACCGCTGTGCCTGTCTTCCTAGTGCTCGGGGCACCGGTCACCCTCGCGCTGAGGACCCTGCGCCGGCGCGACGACGGCTCGCGCGGACTTCGGGAGTGGCTGTTGCAGACGGTGCACTCGCTCCCGGCGCAGCTGCTGGGGCACCCGATCGTGGCCTCGGCACTCTTCGTGGTCAGCATGGTCGCGTTCTACTACTCCTCCCTCTTCGAGCTCTCCTTGGAGACCCACACCGGCCACGTGTTGATGACGCTCCACTTCCTGCTCTCGGGGTACCTCTTCGCCGAGTGCCTGGTCGGGATCGATCCCGGGCTCCGCCGCCCGACCTACCCCATCAGGACCCTGTTGGTGATGGTCACCTTCGGCTTCCACGCACTCTTCTCGGTCAGCCTCATGGCCAGCACCCGGGTTCTGGCCGAGGAGTGGTACGCCGCCCTAGGGCGCACCTGGGGCGACTCCCTGGCCGATGACCAGTACCTCGGAGCATCGCTGGGATGGCTGCTCGGGGAATATCCCCTCGCCGTCATCGCCGTCGCCCTTCTGGTCTCCTGGGTCTCCGCGGACCGGCGCGAGAGACGACGCTTCGACCGCAGCGAGGCGCGTGAGGGCGACCGTCAGCTACACGCTTACAACGCCTACCTGGCAGGTCTGTCCGCCAGGACGGATACGATGCAGCCATCCCAGAGCACGGCGGTCCTTGGAACTGCCGAGGAGGCCGATCGATCATGAGACAGCTGGGTCAGCTCGAGGCCGCGGTCATGGACCGGTTGTGGACGTGGGGCCGGCCAGTCTCGGTGCGGGAGGTGCTCGAGGACCTCGTGAGGGAGCGGCCACTCGCCTACACGACCGTCATGACGGTGATGGACAAGCTGCACTCAAAGAAACTCGTCCGACGCGAGAAGCACGGCAAGGCCTACTTGTACGCCGCCATCTCCAGTCGCGAGGAGCACACGGCGATGCTGCTCGACGAGGTCCTCGCTGCGAGTGAGGACCGGTCCGCGGCCCTGCTCCAGCTGCTGGACCGGATGGACCGCTCGGAGGTGGACGAGCTTCGTGCCGCCCTGCTGGACGACGGTACCGACCGGTGACCGCGGCCGTGCTGCTGCTCACCTGGGCGGTCATCGCCGCCACCTGGGGCGGTCGTCTGATCGATCGCGGGTCCTGGCAGTACCTCTCCCCGCGCAACGGCGTCCTTGCCTGGCAGGCCGTCTCCTTCTCGGTCGTGCTCGCCGCCGCCCTGGCGGGAGTCGTCCTCGCTCTGCCCTGGCTACCGCTCGAGGCCTATCTCGCGGACAAGCTCGGTTCCCACTCACCCGTGGTCATCGCGCACTACGAGACCCCGCTCGGGGCATGGCCCGGGATCGTGGGACTGACCGCGGTCGGGATGTTCCTGGGGGCGCTCGGCTTCTCAGTGGTACGCCTGAGCCTGCGTGACAGCGCCCGTCGCCGCCGCCAGCGAGCGCACCTCCAGCTCGTCGGCCATACCCACCCGGACGGGTTCACGATCATCGACACCGACGTACCCCTTGCCTACTGCCTTCCCGGCCGGGCTGGTGCCGTGGTGCTCTCGAGCGCCGCTGTCGACCTCCTGACCGATGCCGAGCGCAGACTGGTGGTCGGACACGAGCATCGACACCTCTCGGCACGCCACCACCTGCCGATCGTCCTGGCCGAGGCGCTGCTGCGCACCTTCCCGGCGGTGCCCCTGTTCCGGCTCGCGGCCGTGCGCGTGCGGGTCCTCGTGGAGATGTCGGCGGACGACAGCGCCAGCACGGCTGCCGAGCGGCGGGACCTGGCCCGCGCCCTGGTCACCATGGGCGCTGGCGCGCGTCCGGAGGTAGCCCTCGGTGCGAGCGACACCGCATCGGTGCAGCGGGTCAGGCGGCTCGCAGCCACCCCGGCACGCAGGTCGTGGACCGGCGTCCTCGTCGCTCCGGCCATCGGCGTGGTGCTCGCCATGCCCATCGCGCTCGCGGCTGCCCCCGGCATCGAGGCCGCGACCCGCGACTGCTGCCGGCTGGACGCCGCAGCGGTCGCCCGTCCCTGACCTGCCCGGACCTCAGCTTCCTCCCACCTCGGCCGGGGACGGCCAGACCGACCGTCGGCACCCCTGCAGCCCGTAGGTCTGTTGCTGCATCACCGGTGCCGGCGATCCCGGCCCCGGACACCGCTGGTGTGGCCGCCCCAGCGCGTGCCCCACCTCGTGATTGACCACGTAGGTGCGATAGCTCGACACTGCGTCGGCGTACCAGGGAACCGCCGAGGCCCAGCGCACCGCATTCAGCACGACCAGCGGGCCGTTGCGACAGGACACGCGCCCCGCTGTGTCGAGCGGAGCGCACAGGGCATCGGTCGTGGCAGGTGTGGCCAGCAGGATGCGTAGACCGGGCCTTGCTTCGACCCGGCGCAGGGTGACTCCCAACCTGCCTCCCCAGCTCCGGGGATCCCTCAACGTGGCCTCGACCTCGCGCGCGACCTCGGCCGGGGTGAAGGGCAGTGGCCGCTCGACCTCGACCGTGTAGGCCACGTCGGCAGAGCCCGGCAGGAGGTCCGGGGCTGCGGCGACCTCGAACTCACCGGAGCCGGCTTCAGGCACCGCTCGCGGCTCCTTCCGCTTCACCACGGCGCCGGGGTGCACGGGCTGGGCCCCCACCAGCCCAGGACCGACCTGCGCGTCGGGTCGACGAGGCTGGTCGACGTCCACGGGTAGCGCACCGCGATCGCTCACGCCGGAGAACAGCGGAGCACCAGCCAGGACACCCCCCGTCGCGAGGACCATGAGCAACAGGCCGGCGCGGGCACTCCGGTACGAACGCGCCGCCCGTCCCGCTCTGTGCCGCGGTCCGTCGGGGTGGGCCCTCAACGATCTCGACCTCACGACCTACCTCGAGGCACCGAGGGCGTCGAGGACCAGGCCGCGCAACGTCGCGGCGTCCACCGGGCCGACGACCCGCGCGGCGACCCGGCCCTGCTCATCGAGCACCACGGTGCTGGGGACCGCCGCCGCGGTCAACGCCCCGTCGAAAGCCAAGATCGCAGTACCGGCGTCGTCCGGATGCACGCTGGGATAGGGGATCTCGAAGGCTCGCTCGAATGCTTGCGCCGACGCCGGGTTGTCACGGACGTTGATCCCCAGGAAGTTCACCCGATCTCCTAGCCGGCGCGCCACCCGGACGAGGTCAGGGGCCTCGGTACGACAGGGTCCGCACCACGATCCCCACACGTTGACGACGCTCACCGTCCCGATCAGGTCGGACTGGTCGAACCGGCGACCGTCGAGCAGCTCCACAGAAAAGTCCCCGAGAACGCGACGTTCCTCCGGTAGGAACTGCTGCACCAGGTCAGTGGACTGACCGCGCCCCCCACCGTCCTCTGCTTGCCGCAACGCCAGGGCCAGCGCCACGGCGCTGACGAGCACGCCAAGGACGGCGAGGAGCACCACGGCTCGACCCCAGCGGTTCACAGCGGCGCCTGCCAGTCGACGATGAGGCCCTGCAGGGAGGCGACCAGCACCGCCCACACCCCTGCGACCTGGAGCACCCCCAGGACCACCATCATGGAGCCGCCTGCCGCGGCGATGCTGCGTGCGTGCCGTCGTACGCCGGTGAAGACCTTCATAGCCGAGCCGACCGTGAAGGCGGCGACCAGGAACGGCAGGCCGAGGCCCAGCGCGTAGGCGAGCGACAGCACCGCGCCTCGCTCGGCTGAAGCAGCCGAGGTCGAGAGCGTGAGGACTGCGGCCAGGGCGGGTCCCATGCACGGGGTCCAGCCCACCGCGAAGACGGCCCCCAGCACGGGAGCGCCTGCCAGGCCCGCGCGGGGCGCGAAGCGCGGGCGGAGGGTGCGGCGCACCCCCGGCACCCTCGCAGCAGCGCCAGCAAAGAGCAGGCCGAGCACGATGGTCACCACGCCCGAGACCCGCCACACCGTCTCCTGGTGCTCCAGGAGCAGGGACCCGAGGGAGCCCAGCGCCACGCCGTAGCTTGTGAACACCAGCGCGAAGCCCGCCACGAAGAATGCCGTGCCCAGCACCAGACGCGCCCTCGGCGGACGCAGGGTCCCGGCCTCGCCGCTCTCCGGACCGAAGCCGGCCATCCCGGCGACGTAGGAGAGGTAGCCCGGCACCAGGGGGAGCGAGCACGGCGTGAAGAAGGAGAGCAGACCGGCCAGCGCGGCCACCGGCAGCGCGAGCACCATGGATCCGTCGAGGATCGCTCCCTGTGCCCCCCCGTTCATTGGGCTTCTCCCTGCATGTCGATCACCCGGTCCAGAAGGACCAGAAGCGGACCAGGACGGCAACCATGACCGCGGCGTACGGCAGGAGGGTCACTAGGCCGTGCCACTCCTGGGCGCGGGCCACCACGGGCGACTCCGCGCCCCAGCGCCCCAGCGCCCCGGAGCGCAGATTGCGCAACGTGACGTACCACGCAATCGGCCACACCACGGCCCAGACGACCATGCAGTACGGGCAGAGCGCGCCGATGCGGTAGAGGCTCTGGAACACCAGCCACCCAACCAGCGCCAGCCCTGTGAGCACCCCGACCTGCAGGCCCTGCCAGAACCAGCGCGCGAGCACGGCACCGCTGAGCAGCGCCATCCCTGTCGTGATCACCACAGGGAAGGCTGCCACGCCGATCACCGGGTTGGGGAAGCCCAGGAGTGCGGCCTGCCACGACTCCATGATCGACCCGCAGCTCAGCACCGGGTTCACGCTGCACGAGGGGATGTACGCCGGGTCGTCGGCCAACCGGAATCGCTCGACGAGCAGCACCGCAGCCGCCACCAGGCCCACCCCGCCACCCGCGGCCAGGCCGAGGCCCAGGCGCTGGTCCCCCGTCACGACGACGCCAGCGCCGCGTCGATCGCGGAGGTGAAGTCCTCGTAGGTCCGCGGCTGCAGCGGCTCGCCGTCGACGTAGAACGTCGGTGTCCCCTGCACCCCGAGCTCCAGGCCGTCGTCGACGTCGCGCTGCACCCGGGCGGCCACCTCATCCGAGGCGTAGTCGGCGTCGTACTGCTGCATGTCGAGGCCGATCTCCTCGGCGAAGCCTCGGAAGAGGTCGTCGTGCGGCACCTGCGCCTCGCCCCACTCGGCCTGGGTCTCGTACATCCACTGGTACATCGCCTCGAGCTCGCCCTGTCGCGCAGCCGACTCCACGGCGCGCGCGGCTCGCTCGGCGTTGAAATGACCCGGCAGCGGGAAATATCGCGCGACGAAGGTGACCTCGCCGGCGTACTCCTGCCGCAGTTGCTCCACGGCCGGGTAGGCGGCGGCGCACGCCTCGCACTCGAAGTCCAAGAACTCCACGACGGCGACTCCGCTGCTGCCCTCCTCCCCGAGGATCCGGCTGTCCTCGCGGACCAGCATCGACTCTTCCGGCGAGCCGGTCGCGACCGGTGCGGGTTGGTCACCTCCGCGGGACTGAACGACCAGCAGCATCGCTACCACCGCGATCGTCACGAGGACGCCGAGCGCGACCGCGGCCTTGTTCTGGTTGGTCATGGGAGTTCCCTTCATGTCTACTATGGACGATAGTAGCCAGTGATCGAACACGGACGAGGGGACGCGTCATGGGAGCCGGGCACGCACACGGACACGCAGGTGCGCGGCACCGCTGGAGGCTCGCGGTCACCTTCGCCATGGTCGCCGCCTTCTTCGTGGTCGAGCTGACCGTCGGAATCCTCACCGGCTCCTTGGCCCTGCTGTCCGACGCCGGTCACATGGCGGCCGACGTGGTCGCCCTAGGCGCGGCCCTGCTGGCCACCGCCATCGCCACCCGTCCAGACCTTTCGGGGCGGCGCACCTACGGCTCGTACCGCGCCGAGGTCCTCGCCTCCGGCTTCACCGTCCTGGTCATGCTCGGGGTCGCCGCCTACATCCTGGTGGAGGCGTGGTCCCGCCGCGGGGAGCCGGTCGAGGTGCAGGCCGGACCCATGCTGGTCGTCGGTGGCCTCGGACTGCTGGTCAACGTTGTCTCCCTCGCGCTTCTCCGGGCCGGCGCTCAGGAGTCGCTCAACGTCAAGGGCGCCTACCTGGAGGTGATGGCCGACGCGCTAGGCAGCGTCGGGGTGCTGGTCGCCGGCGTGCTGGTGCTGACGACCGGGAGCTCCGGCTGGGACGCACTCCTGGCCGTCGCCATTGCCGCCTTCGTCGCTGTGCGCGCGCTCCTGCTCGGGCGCGAGGTCCTGGCCGTGCTAGGACAGCACGCCCCCGCGCAGCTCGACATCGACTCCCTGATCCGCGACCTCGAGTCGCTTCCGGGCGTCCGCGACCTGCACGACCTGCACGTGTGGACACTCACGTCCGGCATGGAGGTCGCCACCGCCCACCTCGTGGTCGAGGCAGGGCCCACGGCCGATGACATCCTCGCGACCGCCCAACGAGTGCTCCAGGAGGACCACGGCATCAGCCACGCCACGCTCCAGGTGGAGGTCGACCCCGACACCGAGTGCCACCGGGCGACGTGGTGACGCGCGTCCACTGACCGGCAGGGCACGCGGCACCCATCTACTAGTACGTGTAGTAGATCGCCTCAGGCGGCCAGACGATCGACCGAATATGGAGTGCGTGGGCCGGACTGGTCCCACGGGTCGTCACCGGCCCCGATCGCGGACGAAGGGACCCCAGTCATGGCCACGAAAGACTCGGCCTCGAGCCCGCCAGACGATGGTGTGGCGAAGACTCCCGGTCGACAGAAGATCACTGCCCTCGTCGTCCTGCTGCTAGCGTCAGCAGGTGGTGGCTACTGGTTCCTGGTTCGTCCCGCACCTGAGCCTGCGGAGCCGGAGCCGGGCGAGGTACTTGCCCTCGAGGCCATCCAGGTCAACCTGGGGGCCGGTCACTACCTCCGCGTCGGCATCGCCCTGCAGATGTCAGCGGAAGTGGTCGAGGAACTAGACGGGAGCAAGGCACTCGATGCCCTGATCAACGTCTACACCGGCGAGAAGGTCGAGGGGCTAGCCGAGCCTTCGCGACGTGAAGAACTCCGCGAGGTCCTGGTCGATCGGGTCGTCGAGCTGTACGAGGACGAGGTGCTTGACGTCTACATCACGGAGTTCGTGACTCAATGACGGACCGCGCCCGGTCGGCTCACAACTCGACCCGACACCGGGTCCCGCGAAGTCGCCCGGGTCGTCGCGCCGGGCAGCCCACGCCGGGTCGCCACGCCCAGCGGGCGCCTAGGCACCCCCAAGACGGCCGCTCCGTCGGCGATGGCCAGGCTGGCCAGCAATCGTCCTTCAGCCGCCGGGGCGGCGATGCGCGCAGCGATCTTTACCGTGGTGCCGCGCCAGACGTCTCTTCGCGGAACGGCGGGGCTGTGGTGAAGCCCTTGCCCGCAGCGCGGGAAAGGCGTCAATCGCCTGGCTCCCACTTCTTGCTCCGATGCGACCTGGCGAGGCGGCCCTCGTCGTGGTTTTCGGGGCCTCAACGCGACACGGTTGGGACTTCTGCACGATCAGGTGACATCTGACGCGAAGACATGCTCGGCCAGGACAGCGCCGACGAGGCGGACGATGGCCTCGCGGGTGGGGAAGATCCCGACGGCGTCGGTGCGGCGACGATCTCGCGGTTGAGTCGCTCGGCGGGGTTGTTGGACCAGATCTGGGTCCACACGTCCTTAGGGAAGTCGGTGAAGGCCAGGATGTCAGCCCGGGCGCCGTCGAGGTGGTCGTGGACCGCTGGGAGCTTTTCGGCGACGTAGTCCAGCAACCGGTCGAACTGGGCGTGCACGGCAGTGGCGTCAGGCTGGTCGTAGACGCTGTGCAGCATCGCCTTGACCGCTGGCCACATCGACTTCGGCGTCACCGACAGCAGGTCGCTGCGTAGTGGGTGCGGCACCGTTGCCAGGCCGCGCCGGGCAGGTTGGCTCCGACCGCGTCGACCAGGCCGGGGTGGGCGTCACTGGTCACGAGCCGGACCCCGGTCAGGCCGCGTACTGTGAGGTCGGCGAAGAATTCGTTCCACGCCGCACCCGTTTCGGATGTGGCTACGCGCATGCCGACGACCTCGCGGTGGCCGTCGCCGTTGACACCGGTCGCCAGCAGCACCACGGCGTTGATGAGCCGTCCGCCCTCGCGGACCTTCATCGTCAGAGCGTCGGCTGCGACGAAGGTGAACGGGCCAGCGGCATCCAGGGGGCGGTGACGGAACTGCTCGACGTGCTCGTCGAGCTCAGCGGCCATCCGCGAGACCTGCGACTTCGACAGCGAGTCGATGCCGAGGGTCTTGACCAGCTTGTCCATCCGCCGGGTGGAAACGCCGGCGAGATAGCAGTCCGCGACCGCGGTGATCAACGCGGTCTCTGCCCTCTTGCGGCGCTCGAGCAGCCACTCGGGGAAGTAGGTGCCCTTGCGGAGCTTGGGGATCGCCACATCGATGGTGCCGACCCGGGTGTCGAGGTCGCGATGGCGGTAGCCGTTGCGCTGCGCCATCCGGCCCGGGGAGGGGCGGCCGTACTCGGCGCCGAGGACCGCGTCGGCATCAGCGGACAGCAGGGCGTTGATCATCGTCTGCAGCAGCGATCGCATCAGATCCGGGGACGCTTCGGCGAGGGCTTCGCCGAGCAGGCGCGCAGGGTCGACAATGTGGGCAGCGGTCATCGTGATGACTCCGTTCGAGTGAGCTGTAGGAGGTGAACTCGAAAGGATCACGCGGTGGCCGCGCCCACGTCTGCCGTACACGCCGGCGACGATCTCGGCGACCGCGTTACACCACTATCGGCGACTCAACTGAGCCTGCGCCGGCTAGGCGGTCGGGGGCCGCCTGCTTCACCGCCTATAAGCCGTGAAAGCTCAGGCGATCCGTGCACCAGACCCGCCCGACCCGTTACCGACTCCCGGTCTTCGCGGCAGTCAGGAGGCGGTCCGGCGCGGAAACGCACCGTAATCATTCCGGCGGTCGGTGCCACCGCCTCGGCCGGGCATCGTCTCTGTCGACGGTTCGGACCCGCCGACTGCGCAGGAGCATCCTGATGAGGCGTGACTCCGTCCGCGAGCCGCGGATCCAGGAAGGATGCCGCTCAGTCGTACGAGGCCCGGCTTGGCGAGGGACAGGGCTCCCAATGAACCCCGCTGACCTGCGGAGCAGCCGCGTCCCAGGCCAAACGGTGAAGGCTCCTCGAAGACGGCTCAACAACAAAGGCCGCATGGCAGCCCGGCGGGGCGGTCCACGGAAGCGCGAGGCGCCAAGTGAGATCACGCGAGAACTCGAAGGCCACGTCGGCGCTGAGCCTGTTCAGTAGCCGCGCCGCTTCAACTTGTTTCTGGTTGCAGCTGGGAGTGGGGCCGGTGAGCCGCGCAACCAATGGTGCGCTGAGCAGATGCACCCGCGCAGTTGCGGTGTCCCAGGGAACCGCGAGCTCGACTCGCTAGGTCTGGGGGTTCTCGGGGTAGTAGGGCTGGCCTGCGTAGTGAACGGCAGCGCAGGCGACAGAGTCTGCGAACCCGGTCTCTTCTGCCACCGGGGAATCTCCTGCTGGGCAACGGAGTGAACATGCCGTCGTCGTCGAGGACGAAAACCAGCCCGGACACCAGTTCGACGGTGCGTCGCAGCCGTTCCGCTGCCTCCGAGCACGTGATCGGTACGCCGTGGCGTGCAACATTCCGGGCGGCCTCCGCCGTTCGTCGACGTCGGTGCGAGGGGTGCTCATTCCTGGCCTCCCCACAGTAGGTCGAGGTCGGGTTCGTGGATGACGTCAAGGCGCTTGTCGGCGGCGTAGGCCGCGGGCTCGGGCACGACCAGGCGTCGCAGCTGTCGCTCGGTGGCGCTGTGTTGCACCGGGGTGTCGTCGTCGTGGTTCATCGGGGTCCTCCTCAGCGGCCCGGGGTCGGGCGGTCGGTGACGGGCTGCGTGCCCGGGATGTCGCGCTGCTGGCCGGGTGGCTTGGGGACGAAGGACTCGTCTAGGTCGGCGGCGATGTCGCGCATCTGGGTCTGGTATCGCTCCCACTCGCGGGGGTGGATGCCGTTCTGCAAGGCCGAGGCGACGATGGCGGCCATGGAGCAGGGCCGGTCGGCGGGCACCTGGTCGAGCGCGCACCAGGCCTTGGCGCCGTCGCCGTGCAGCCAGCTGGCGAAGCCGAGCATGGAGGCCGGCGCCGCGCGGACCTCGTCCGGGCCGCGGCGGGTGAGGTCGGTCCAGATGGCCATGTGGAAGGTGGAGTTCTCCCGACTCATGTCCTCCCAGAGCGCGTCCCGGGTGCTGATCGTCTCCAGCGCCACCAGCATCCGCGCGCCGTCGACGTCGGAGAGCCGGTTGCCGTCGGCGTGGAACTGCTCGAGGCGGTCCAGTGCCCAGTCCCGCTCGAGGGCGGGAGGGCTGTCCGCGGCCGCGGCCCGGGCCGCGGGGAGGAGCTGGGCGATGGGCTCGCGGTCGCCGACCATCGAGGCGGCCAGGGACTCGCGGCTGGCGGCCGGCTGGGCGGCGCCGGTGAGCACGGTCGCGGCCGCGATCCGCTCAGCGGTCGAGGGGGTCTGCAGCCCGGTCTGGCCGGTGTTGAACTCGCGCCAGCGCTCGCCGTCGGACCACAGCCTGATGTGGGTGGTGATGCCGACGTCCTGGAGACGGTTGGACAGGTGCTGGCTGGCCAGCTCGGCGCTGCGGCGGTCCTCGGTGATGCAGATGATGGCGAGGCGGGCACCGGGCCGGGCGTGGCGGCCGTACGGGCCGCTGAGTGCGTCCCAGACCTCCTCGCGATCGGCGGCGGTCCGGGGCAGGTCGACGCGGGTGATCGGCAGTCCGGGCCGGAAGGGCACCAGGACGATCGACTCCTCGGGCTTGAAGCCGAGGACGTGCGGCACCGCGGCGAGCAGCTCGTCCGGGGACTGAACGACGAGATCCATTGGAGCGAACCTCCTCAGCTGGCCTGGGCCGCGTGCGGGGCGCGGTCGATGCGCGCGGACACGTACTTGAGCGAGATGCCGACCTCGCCGAAGCGGTTGTCGACGACCACGACGTCCTTGGTGCGCTTCTCGCCGGTCTCCTTGTCCGGCCAGCTCTCGGTGCGCTCGAGGCCGTGGACGAAGATCGGGTCACCGGATCCGCAGCTGTCGTGTACGTGGGTGGCTGCCGAGCCGAAGATCTTGACGTTGTGGGCGGTGGGCTCGTCGCTGACCCACTCCCCCTGGTCGTTCTGGATCCGGCGGTTGACCAGGACGCGGCAGGTGACGAACGGCTTGTTGTTCTCCCGGGTGTGGTGCAGCTCCGGTGCCTCGGCCAGGTTGCCGGCGAAGGTGACGGTGGTGGACATGGCTTCCTCCTAGGTGACTGCGAGACGTTGATCGGTCCCGCAGTCACCTAGGTGTCATCCAGGCCCGGCAGCGATCACACCGGCCGAAGTCGTTTCCACCGCTCGAGCTCGGCGGGCGGCCAGCGGGAGATCACCCAGGGGACGCAGAAGCGCCCCGACCGGCTCTCGGGTACCGGATCGGGGCGCTGGGAAGCACGCTAGGACGAGGTGCCGACCCAACTGCCGGCGTCGTCCTCGCCGGCTACCGGGCAGGCCGGCGCCGCGGCGGTCGGTTGCTGAGCTTCTGCGGTGGCGGCGGCAGGTCGCGGCCCAGCCGCCGGCGGGCCTCCTCGGCCGCGGCGATCACTGCCTCCTGGGCGAACGCCGAGCGGGCGAGCATCCGGCCGAGCTCCTGACGGTCGGCCACGAGCGCGTCTTCGACCGCCTCGATGGTCGAGGCGGGCAGGTCGTGCTTCTTGTTGAAGCTCTTGCGGGTCACGCTGACCAGGGCGGGATGCTTCTCACCCGCGGCCGCGAGTTCGGACCGCTGCTGAGGTGAGCGCCGGGCGTGGAGTTCGAGCGCCTGGGCGAGCCAGCCGACGAACGAGCCGGGTGACTCGGCGTCGGTGTCCAGGTCTGCGAGGTAGGCCGATCGTGCGAGGTCCCACACGCCGGGTTTCCAGTAGATCCCGACCGGGATCGTGGTCTGGCTCGTCACCTGATCACTCCCCTGGTGTCGTCCGCCGGCGTCGAGCTGCTGCGGCTAACACCAACGCCGCTGCATTCCCGGTCGAGGCCCTGCTCAGCCGTTCCCACCCTCGCTCGATTCCTTCCGTTCCAGCCAGCTACGAGGTGCAGCCGCGCCGCGCCGCCGCAGCAGAGTCCGCGCCCGTGAGGCCGGGCTTTCCCCACCCTCGCCGGGCGCCCACCTTTCCACAGGTTCGCCCTGTGGCCCGGTAGGCGTCGGCCCCCGCTGGGAGACTTAGTCCTGTCAGTTCTTTCTATTCTACTCACGGAGGACAGCCGCATGACCCACACCATCCAGACCCCCGCCGACACCGCCGCCGACGAGGCCACCGAGGCCGCCGAGCCCGTCCAGGCTGAGGAGTTCCTGTACCTCGACCCCGCCGAGATCATCATCGGCAGCAACGTCCGGACCGACCTGCGCCCCGACCACAAGGAGTTCCGCAAGTCGATCAAGGAGCGCGGCGTGCTGGAGGCCGTCACGGTCTACTGCAACGAGGCCGGCCAGTACGTCCTGCTGCGCGGCCAGCGCCGCACCGTGACCGCCGCCGAGGTCGGCACCCCCACCGGCCTGATCCCGGCCCGCGTCGTGCCCCAGCCCGCCGACGCCGACCGGATCGGTGACCAGATGGTGGAGAACATTCACCGCGCCGGGATGCGCGAGGCCGAGATCGTCGCTGGCGTGGAGCAGCTGGCCCTGCTCGGCGTGAGCGCCGCGCAGATCGCCAAGCGCACCAGCATCGACCGCCCGACCGTGAACGCCGCCCTGGCGGTCACCAAGGCCGACCAGAGCCGCAACCGGCTCGACTCCGGTGACCTGACGTTGGAGGAGGCCGCGATCTTCGCCGAGTTCGAGCACGACCCCGAGGCCGTGCAGCGCCTGGAGAACGCCAAGCGGTGGCGTCGCTCGCTCGCCCACGAGGCCCAGCGGCTGCGCGACGAGGCCGCCGAGCGCGAGGCCGACGCCGCCGAGGTCGAGCGGCTGCGCGCCGAGGGCCTGCCGGTGCTGAGCGCCGAGGAGGTCGCGGAGGCCGACGAGGTGCTGCGCATCGAGCGGCTGGTCACCGAGGACGGCGAGCCGCTGCCCGAGGAGGAGTGGCCCAACGTTCCCGGCGCTCGCGTCCAGGTCGTCAAGGAGTGGGTCTACCCCGAGGACGAGTACGACGAGGAGAGCGAGGACGGCAGCGACGAGGAGGACGACGATTACGAGCCCGCCGAGCCCTACCAGCAGTACGTGCCGGTGTGGGTCGTCACCGACCTCGCCGCCTCCGGCCTGCGTCGTCGCGGCGGCGGGTCCGGCAGCACCACCGCCGACAGCGGGGACGAGAGCGAGAGCGAGGAGGATGTCGAGGCCCGCCGTGAGGAGCGCCGCCGCGTGATCGCCAACAACAAGGCCTGGGCGAGCGCGGAGACGGTGCGCCGCGAGTGGCTGGCCGGGTTCGTGGCCCGCAAGACCGCCCCGAAGGGAGCCGAGGCCCTGATCTGCGAGGCCGTCGTCACCGGCCACCACTCGCTGAGCAAGGCCATGGACCACCGGCACCCGATGATCTTCACGCTGCTCGGGATCGACGTCCCGACCGGCTACTACGGCGCGGGCCACGACGAGTGCCACAAGATCGCCACCAAGGCGAGCACGCCGAAGGCCGCGACCATGACCACCCTCGCCGCGATCGTCGCCGCGTGGGAGGCCACGACCGGCAAGCACTCGTGGCGCAACCCGACCGCGTGGGATTCCCGCGTGCTCGGCGCGCTCGTGGAGTGGGGCTACCAGCCCAGCGAGGTCGAGCGGATCCTGCTCGGCGAAGAGCCGCAGCCGAGCACCGAGGACGACAGCGACGACGACGCCGACGAGGCCAGCGACAGCGCCACCTGATCGGCTCCCCCTCCCCCACCTGAGGGCGGTTCTTCCTGTGGAGAACCGCCTAAGTGGAATAGAAACCATAGAATGAAGTCAGATCGTTTGATTCCGACACAGGGAGGACCCCGACATGTCACACGAGATCGAGACCCACGGCACGCAGGCAGCAGCCGTCTTCGCCCGCAAGGACGCCTGGCACCGGCTGGGCACCACCGTCCGTGACCGCGCGTTCACCGCCGAGGAGGCCATGAGGCTCGGCCACCTGGGCGGCTGGGACGTCCGCAAGTTGCCGCTCACCACCGCCGAGGTCAGCGAGGGCGGCGTCACCGCCATCGAGGTCCCCGGCTTCGCCACGGTGCGCACCAACCCGTTCACCGGAGCGCCCGAGGCGCTCGGCGTCGTCGGCGGCGGCTACACCCCGCTGCAGAACGAGGACCACGCCGAGTTCCTGAACCTGCTGGCCGACGAGTCGGGCGCGATCTTCGACACCGCCGGGTCGCTGCGCGGCGGGCGGCAGGTGTTCATCACGATGCAGCTGCCGGACTCGCTCACGGTCGGCGGCAGCGACCGCGTCGACCTCAACATCGCCGCGCTCAACAGCCACGACGGCTCAAGCGCGTTCCGCATCCTCGTCACCCCGGTCCGCGTCGTGTGCGCGAACACCCAGAGCGCGGCCCTGCGCAACCACGAGTCGTCGTTCTCGATCCGGCACACCCGCAACGCCAAGGCCGCCGTGCAGGCCGCCCGCGACGCGCTCGGGCTGACGTTCACCTACGTCGACGCGTTCCAGGTCGAGGCCGAGCGGCTGATCCAGCAGACCATGACCGACGCCGCGTTCGATGCCCTGATCGACGCCACGTTCGGCAAGGCCGAGGCCAACGCCACCAAGCGAGTCCGCGAGACCGAGCGCCGCCGCCGCTCCCGGCTGCACTGGCTGTTCGCCGACGCCGACACCCAGGCCGGCATCCGCGACACCGCGTGGGCCGGCTACCAGGCCGTGGCTGAGTACGTCGACCACTACGCCCCGGTCCGCACCAAGGGCGACGAGCACGCCGCCCGCGCCACGCGGGGGCTCACCAGCGACGACCCCGACCGGATCAAGCGCCGCGCCTGGACCGCGCTCGCCCCGGCCTGACCGTCCGCCAGTTCCTGCGGTGGCGGGCTGAGACCCCGAGTCCGGCCCGCCACCGGCTCAACCGAAGGAGGAGCCATGACCGACACGACCACCCACGCCAGCGCCGCCCCGGCGACGCCCGACACCACGCCGGTGGAGTGGCACACCGTGGACGCCGACGACCGCTGGCCGGGTCGCTGGACCGCGCACACCGCCAGCGTCCACGCCCATGGGCGCATCTACCTGATCCGGATCACGCCCGGTGACCACGCGACCTACCTCGCCCCGGGGTTCTACGCCGACATCGGCGGCGGCTACGGGCAGCGCTGGGCGATCAACACCCGCACGCTCGACGAGGCCAAGCGCCGCGCGATCGAGGACGTCCTGCGATGAGCCAGCCGACCGCCACGCCCGCCGACGTCGACGCCAGCGCCGCCAAGGACCGGCACACCCTCAGCGAGACGGCCTGCGACCTGATCGTCATCGAGCACCGGCTGCGCGACGTACGCCGCTGGACCCCCGAGGCCGCCCGCGCCCACCTGGACGCGGCCCTGTCCAGTGTTGCCACGGCACTGGACGCCCTGCACGCCGAGCACACCCACCGCACCACCGAACAGGAGCAGTTATGACCGAGCAGACCCAGCCCGACCCGACCGGCACTGTGATCAGCGCGGACGACCAGCGCGCCATCCGCGTAGCCATGAACGCAGTTCCCTACGCGGCTGACCTTCGCGTGCCGATCCCGCCACGCGGAGACCTCAGCGCCCGCGACGTTGTCGCCTTCCTCGACGGCCTGCGGGAGGTGCTGACCGAGGTCGCCGCACGAGCCGACGATCAGCACCGGCGTCTGCTCACCCTGGAGGCCGACGTGGGGGCGTTCCGCCGCCTCATCGGCACCGCGCCCGCCGAGGTGACCCCATGAGCGCGCACATCGAGTGGCTGGCCGCTCGCGAGACCAGCGTCCAGGTGTTCACCCCCGGCGAGGACTGGGTGGGTGCCGGTGAGCATCGTCAGCCGGTCCTCACCCTCGCCGGTGACGACGTGGTGGCGATCCAGGGCACGCCCGCCGAGTTGCGGGCGCTGGCCGCCCGGATCACCGCCGTGGCGACCGCCGCATCCGGGCGGCTCGACCTCGCCGCCCGGGAGGACCAGCCCGCATGAGCGACGACGCCACCCTGCGCGCTCTGGAGGCACGCGCCACGCCCGGCGCCTGGACTCCGGATGGTGACAAGATCCGCGCCACCGCCGCCGACGCCCTGCTGCCCGACAACATCCTCGTGGCCTACTACACCGGGCACGACCACCGGCTTGGCCTCAAGACCACCGGCCATGCCGCCGATGTCGAGTTCATCGCCGCCGCCCGTGACGCGCTCCCCGACCGTCTCGACCGACTCGACCGCATCCGCGATCTTCACGCCACGTGGGGCGAGCAGTCGCCCGAGGACGCTGACGGCTACCTCGACCTGTGGGAGACGCTCGGGGGCCTCCTCGACGGCGAGCCCGCCTGACCCTCAGGCCGCAGGCCGCCCGTAGCGCTGTCCGCTGCGGGCGGCCTTCTGCGTCCGCCCAACCTCACCAGAGCGTCAGTTGCTCGCCCAGCAGCTCCTGGAGCCGCGCGAGGTCGTCGGCCACCAGCTGCGGGTCCTCGCGCGCCAGGTCGCGCAGTTCCCGCGCCCGCCGTCGCGGCCCGCGCGGATCGGCCAGCGGGCAGTACGGCAGCCGCCGCTGCACCGACCACTCCCGGCGGTTCTGCGCCGCGCTCGATACCACGACGTGATCCGGTGCGATCCGCTGGCACAGCGGGTTGTGACACCGATGCCCGAGCAGCCGCGCCTCCGCGAGCGCGTCCACCCCGTTCATCACCGCGAACGCGAACCGGTGCGCGATGATCACCCGCCCTGGCGCGTACCAGAACCGGCCATGTCCGCCGCCGTCCGTGCGCTCACGATCGGACCGACCGGCAACCGCGCCGGTCCACCACAGACACTCGCTCCCCGGCACCGTGGCGACCTTCGTCCGGTACCGCGCGAGCACGGCCGGATCGGTGATCGCTGCCGCGACCGCCGCGAGGCCGGCGTCATCCAGCCGACGAACCGGCACCCGCTCCCCCACTCCCAGCGGTCGCCAGCGCCGCATCGTCGCCGCCCTGCGCGCCGTCACGGTCGCTGTCCTGGTCGCCATCGTCGCCTGCCTGCGGCTCACTGGCGAGCCGCCGCAGTCGCGTCGCCTCGCACGACCAAATCGGACGCCTGACGTCTCCAGGCGACCGCCTCGAGCGCCAGCCCTGGCCCCAACCCCGGGCCACAATGAGCCGCCAGCGCGAAGGTTTTCGGGACATAAACGCGACACAAGGCTATGTGACTCAAGAAACCAAGTGGCCCCTAATCTGCGTTTCCGCAGGTCAGGGGCCACTTTCTTGTAGCGGGGGCAGGATTTGAACCTGCGACCTCTGGGTTATGAGCCCAGCGAGCTACCGAGCTGCTCCACCCCGCGTCGGTGAACCCAACGTTACACACCGGCTCCGGACGGGCCAAATCGGGGGTCTCGTGGCTCGCTTCGCTCGCACCACGACCAGCGGGAGTGGCCAGCGAGTAGAAAGTGTGGAGCCTCGGATCAACCCGGTTGATCCGAGGCTCCACTTTTCTCTGTAGTGGCGTACGCCGTCAGTTGCGCAGCTCCAACGCCCGGCCGATGAGCTCCTGGGCCCGCTCGACCTGGGTCTGGTACTCCGCCAGGTCGCCGTCGGCCAGCGCCTGGTCCGCGGCCTCGAAGGCGGCCTCGGCCCGCGTGAGCAGCTGGTCGATCTGCTGGGCGACCGAGCCCTCCAGCGGCTCCTCGCGCTCCTCCGGGTCCTCGGTGCCGGGCTCCGGGTCGGGCTCCGGGTCCGGGGTGGACGGGACCTCGCCTCCGGACTTCTCCAGCAGGTCCTGCAGCGACTCGCGCAGCGTGGAGCCGATGCCGATGTCGTCGCCGTACTTGGTGAGCACGAAGCGCAGGATCGGGAACGCGGCGTCGGAGAGCTGGCGGGCGGCGTAGACCGGCTGGACGTACATCAGTCCGTCGTTGACCGGCAGCGTCAGCAGGTTGCCGTAGACCGGCCGGGCCCCCGAGCGGTCGAACTGCGCGAGCTCGAAGGCCACCTCCTCGTCGGAGGCGAACTGGTTGGCCACCAGGTTCGGGCCCGGCGTCTGCTCGTTGGGCAGCTCCAGCACCCGCATCGTGCCGTAGGTGTCGGACGTCGCGTCGGAGTCGACGGAGACGAACGAGGCCAGGTTGTTCTTCTGGTACGGCACGTAGACGCTGGTCAGCGAGAACGTCTCGTCCTCGCCCTCGACGGTCGGCTCGTCGACGAAGAGGCGGTACGGCGGCTGGAACGTGCGCTGCGCGTACGGGTCCTCGGGGACCTCCCAGCGGTTGTTCGACTGGTACCAGTCGCTGGGGTCGGTCACGTGGTAGCGCGCCAGCTGGAAGCGCTGCACCTTGAACAGGTCCTCGGGGTAGCGCAGGTGCTCGGTCAGCTCCTCGGGGATCGACTCCTTGTCCTGGACCGTGCCGGGGAACGCCTTCTTCCACGCCTGCAGCAGCGGGTCCTCGGTGTCCCACTCGTAGAGCGTGACCGTGCCGTCGTAGGCGTCCACGGTCGCCTTCACCGCGTTGCGCATGTAGTTGATCTGGTCGGTCGGGATCGTCTGCAGACCGGTCGTGGTGTCGGCCAGCGCGTCGTCGATCATGTCGGAGTAGGAGTCCTTCTCCGCCCCGGGGAACCGGTCGGTCGTGGTGTAGCCGTCGAGCACCCACAGGATCCGCCCGTCCACGATCGCGGGGTACGGGTCGGAGTCGACGGTCAGCCACGGCGCGACCTTCTGCAGCCGCACGGTCGGGTCGCGGTCGAAGAGCACCTGGGAGTTGTCGTTGACGCGGCCCGAGAGCAGGAAGTTCGGCTCGCCGAACTTGATCGCGAACATCAGCTTGTTGAAGGTCGAGCCGACGCTGGCGTCGCCCTCGCCCTCGAACGTCGTGGTCGAGCCGTTCTCCGAGCCCTGCAGCGGCAGGTTCAGCTCGTAGTCCTCGGCGTCCTCGCTGGGCTTGCCGACGATGGAGTAGTCCGGGCTCTGCTCGCCGTAGTAGACGCGGTCCTCGTAGCCGCCCGTGGCCTCCTGCAGGTCGTCCTCGGAGGCCTGCGTGCCCTGCGCCCACTCCAGTCCGGCGTTCTCGTCGCCGACGGACTCGGTGTCGAGCTGGCTGCGGTCGTCGCGGCCGCGCTGGTTGGCGTACGCCGCGATGATGCCGTTGCCGTGGGTGTAGACCGTCGCGGTGTTGGTCCAGTTCTGGTCCGGGATGCCGTCGACGTTCAGCTCGCGCACGCCGAGCACCAGCGCGCGGTCGGTGCCGTCGATCGGGTAGCGGTCCACGTCGAGCACGGGCGCGACGGAGTAGTAGGCACGCACCTGCTGGGTCTGCTCGAAGGCGGCCCGCACGACCTGCGGGTCGACCAGCGGGATCGACTTGGTCTGCCCGTCCAGTGACGCCAGCGTCGCGCCGATCGAGGCGTCGGGCGTGTACGGCTCGATCTCCACGTCGGTCAGGTCGTACGCCGCCCGCGTGGCCTCGATGTTGCGCCCGATGTAGTCGCGCTCCCGGTCCAGCTCGGAGGGCCGGACCTGGAACTGCTGGACGAGGCCGGGCCAGATCATGCCCAGCAGCACCGCGGACAGCGCCAGCAGCGCGACACCGACCGAGGGCAGCATCCAGGTGCGGCGCCAGACGTTGAGGAAGAACAGGATCGCGCAGATCACCGCGATGCCGATGAGGATGTTCTTGGCCGGCAGCACCGCGTTGTCGTCGGTGTAGGTGACGCCGGTGATCAGGCTGCCGGTCTCGGTCGGCAGGTCGAAGCGGTCCAGCCAGTAGTCCACGCCCTTGGCGAGCACGAACAGCCCGACCAGCAGCGAGAGCTGCGCCTGCGCGGCCCCGCTCATCCGCTCCCCGGCCGAGGACTGCAGCTGGATGCCGCCGTAGAGGTAGTGGGTCAGCGCCGCGGCGATCACCGAGAGCACCAGCACGGCCATCGCCAGGTCGGTCAGGAAGTGGTACCAGGGCAGGTCGAAGACGAAGAAGCCGATGTCGCGGCCGAAGTAGACGTCCTCGCTGCCGAAGTCACCGCCGTTGCGCCACATCAGGTAGGTGCGCCACTGCCCCGCCCCCGAGGTGCCGGTGAAGACCAGCAGCACCAGGCCGATGCCCAGCACCACCAGGCGGCGGATCGGGGTGACGGCCTCGCGGTAACGGCCCATCCCGTTGGGGTCGCCCATGCCGACGAAGATCGGCCGCAGCCGGTAGGCCAGCACCACGTTGAGGCACACCACCAGCGCCATCAACAGGCCGGTGACGACGAAGAGCCCGATCCGGGTCCAGATCAGGGTCGTGAACACCCCGGCGTACCCGCCGGAGACGTACCACAGGCGGTCGGTGTAGAAGCCCGAGAACGTCGTCAGGCCCAGGAAGGCCGCCACCAGCACGACGGCGGTGATGACCAGGGCCCGCGATCGCGGGTTGCGCGCCGCGGGGGGCGGCACGTCGGGGGTCTCGGCGGTGTTGCTCACGTGCGGTCGTTCTCCTCGTGTCCGTCACCGTGCTCGTCGGTGAGCGTGGCGGTCAGCAGCTCCAGCAGGGCGGGCACCAGGTCAGCGCCCCCCACCACCTTCGTGTCGTCGTCGTGGCTGCGGAAGCGCATCGCGCAGTACGTCGCGCCCGCGCGCGTCGCACCGGCGACCATGCGCAGCTCCTGGCGGGCCGGGTGCGCGGCGGCGTACGCCGCAGCCTCGGCCGGGTCCTCGGGGATGTCGCCGTCCGCCTCGGGCGGGAGCACGAAGCGCTCGACCACCGCGGCGCAGCCGGTGACGTCCGCCGGCCAGCTGATCGTCTCCAGCGCGCGCTCCAGCGGCACCGACGCGCTCAGGCCGTCCTGCTCGACCGGGGTCAGCGACCCCTGCGAGGTGGCGTCGTCGAGGCCCATCGCCGCGGCCAGCGCCGGCTCGCGCTCGACCAGCTGCTTGGTGTCGACGAGCGCGAAGAGCCGCGCCGGGCGGTCCCACCCCTCGGCGGCGACGTGCTGCTCGATCTCGAGCACGGCGGCCGCGAGGGCGGGGTCGACGTCGAGGTCGCCCACCCGCGGGGTCTCGGGGCCGTCCTGCTCGACGTGCGGCTGGTCGTTCACTGGTCCTGCGTCTCCTCACAGCTGGGCAGGTCGGCGTCGCGGTCCTCGCCCCAGGCCTGGACGGACTCGAGCGCGTCGTCGAAGGTCTCGACCCGCACCAGGCGCGGGTCGCCGTCGTCGACGCCCAGGGCGTCGGCGCAGTTGGCGGCGGGCACGAGGAAGAGCTCGGCCCCGTCGCGCTCGGCGCCCGCGATCTTCTGCTGGATGCCGCCGATCGGCCCGACGTTGCCGTCGAGGTCGATGGTGCCGGTGCCGGCCACCGCTCCCCCGCCGGTCAGCGAGCCGCGGGTGAGG
Source organism: Nocardioides sp. REDSEA-S30_B4 (assembly GCF_001627265.1). NCBI lineage: Bacteria > Bacillati > Actinomycetota > Actinomycetes > Propionibacteriales > Nocardioidaceae > Nocardioides > Nocardioides sp. REDSEA-S30_B4. The sequence continues at coordinate 68,104 of NZ_LUPI01000098.1, forward strand.
GTGTCGTAGATGGCCAGCGAGAAGATCATCCCCGCGGACGGTCCGCCGATGTCGGGGTCGATGTTGACGGCCACGTCGAAGGGGAAGCGGAAGCCCTGGCCCGGGGTGAACCCCACGCGCTTGACCCCGTCGTCCTCCACCCGCGGCTCGATGGTGACGATGCGGCGCTTCCGGTCGCGCTCGACCACCAGCGCGACCGACTCGCCGTCCTTCGTGCGGCGGATCGCCTTCACCAGCATCTCGGCGTCGGTGACCCGCTGCCCGTTGACGCGCAGCAGCACGTCGCGCACCTCCAGCTCGCCGTCGGCCGGGGAGTCCGGGACGACGTAGGCGACCTGCAGCGTCGGCTCGACGTCGTAGTCGAGGGCGCGCAGCGCGTTGGCGATCGCGACGTCCTGGCTGGTGACCATGGACACCGCGCCCTCGCGCTGGTCCTCCTCGGCCGTGACGTCCTCGGGGTGGACGTAGTCGTAGGGGTAGACCGCCTCGTCGTCGTCCCACCAGGCCGCGATCAGCTCGGGCAGGGACAGCTTGTCGTCGACACGGCTGACGCTGACCGTGGTCAGGCGCAGCTCGCCGTCGTCGCGGTAGGACTTCACGCCGCGCACCGCGACGGTCTCCGAGCCGCCGGGCTGGTCGAGCACGTCGACGGTCGGGCCGGGGGCGTAGGTCGCGTAGGGCAGGTCGGTGAAGAGCGCGGCCACGAGCAGCGCGAGCACCAGCGGGACCGCCAGGAGCCCGGCGAGGGTGCGCTGCGACATGCGCTCACCCTCTCATCCCGGGCAACCCGGGACGGTCCAGGTCCGGCTCAGGTCCGGCGGGAGCGGCGTACGGCGATGCCGGTGCTGCGGTCGCGCTCGGGCCGCGCGGCGGCGTAGCGCAGCGGGGTCTCCCGGCTCAGGCCCTTCTCCAGGCGCTGCAGCAGCACCTCGCGGTCGGGCTCGCGGCGCTCGCGACCGGCCCAGCCGGCCCAGCACATCGCCAGCACCGTCACCACGGCGGCCGGCGCCAGCCAGAGCAGGATCTCCACCTGCTCACGGTAACCCTCAGGGGGTCCCGACCCACTCCTCCACGCCGTCGGTGAAGCGCTGGTGCTTCCAGATCGGCACCTGCGCCTTGAGGGTGTCGATGAGGTCACGGGAGGCGTCGAACGCCTGCCCGCGGTGAGCCGCGCTGGTCGCGACGACCACGGCGATGTCGCCGATGGCCAGGGCCCCGGTGCGGTGCACGGCCGCCACCGCGCGTACGTCGTGGCGTGCCGCGACCTCCTCGCAGACCTCGCGCAGGCGGCTCATCGCCGTGGGGTGGGCGGAGTAGTCGAGCGCGGCGACGTCACGACCGCCGTCGTGGTCGCGCACCCGCCCGACGAACACCGTCTCTCCCCCGGCGGCCTCGTCGCCGACGGCGTCGAGCACCTCGGCCACGTCGAGGGGCGTGTCACGGATGTCGACCAGGCGCACCCGCGCAGCCGTCCCCGAGGTCTGCGGAGCGATGTCGGGAGCGGTCTCGGGAGCGGTCTCGTCCGGCGTCACCCGGGCAGCGTATCCAGTTGGCCGGGCGGCGTACCGTTGGCCGCATGAGCACCGGCGACGACCGCCCTCACGACGGTTCCGGAGACGGGTCCGACGACGAGTCCCGAGGCGAGCAGCCCAACCCGTTCAAGGGCACGCCCTTCGAGCAGCTCTTCGGCCAGATGGGCGGGGCCGGTGGGATGGGCGGCATGGGCGACCTCGGCGAGCAGCTGAACCGCTTCAGCCAGCAGCTCGGCGGGCAGATGCCCGACCTCACCCAGCTCTTCGGCCAGATCCAGGCGATGATGGCGCCCCACGACGGCCCGCTCAACTGGGACCTCGCGCTCGACACCGCCCGCAAGACCGTCGCGCAGGACCCCGACCCGAGCCCGACGCAGAAGCAGAAGGACGCGGTCGCCGACGCCGTACGACTGGCCGACCACTGGCTCGACGACGCCACCGAGCTGCCCTCGGGCATCACCAGCACCACCGCCTGGTCCCGCGCCGAGTGGGTCGTCGCCACCTCCGACACCTGGCGCCACCTCGTCGAGCCCATCGCCAAGCAGTCGGTGGAGGCCCTCTCCTCGGCGCTGCCCGAGGAGGCCCGCGCCATGTCCGGCCCGCTGGTCGGCATGCTCGGCAAGGTCATCGGCGGGATGCTCGCCGGCCAGACCGGCTCCGGCATCGGCACCCTGGCCAAGGAGGTGCTCAGCGTCTCCGACGTCGGTGTCCCGCTGGCCCCCGCCGGGAAGGCCGCGCTCGTGCCGGCCAACGTGACCGCCTTCGCCGAGGGCCTCGACGTCACCGAGGACGACGTGCTGCTCTACCTCGCGCTGCGCGAGGCCGCCCACCAGCGGCTCTTCGCGGGCGTCCCGTGGCTGCGCGAGCACGTCGTGGGCGCGGTGACCGACTACGCCCGCGGCATCCAGGTCGACACCGACGCGATCCAGTCGCGCATCGAGGAGCAGATGCGCGGCATCGACCCCTCCGACCCCGCCTCCATGCAGGGGCTGATCGAGGGCGGCATGTTCGAGCTGCCCAAGTCCCCGCTCCAGCAGGCCGCCCTGCAGCGCCTCGAGATCGTCCTCGCCCTGGTCGAGGGCTGGGTCGACGAGGTCGTCGGCCAGGCCACCGCCACCCGGATGCCCGCGGCCGGCAAGCTGCAGGAGGCCGTACGCCGCCGCCGCGCCGCCGGCGGTCCCGCCGAGGAGACCTTCGCCGCGCTCGTCAAGCTCGAGCTGCGCCCGCGCCGCCTGCGCGACGCCTCCACCCTGTGGGGCTCGCTGCGCAGCCGTCAGGGCATCGAGGGCCGCGACGGGGTGTGGATGCACCCCGACCTGCTGCCCACCGCCGCCGACCTCGACGACCCGCTGGGCTTCCGCGCCGACGCCTCCGCGCCCGACGCGATGACGGAGGAGGACTTCGACGCCGGGCTGCGCAGGCTGCTCGGCGGCGAGGACACCACCGGCGACCACGAGGACGGCGGGGACAGCAGCGGGGACAGCAGCGGGGAGTGAGCCTGCACGCCGACGCGCTGGCGGTCCTCACCGACTGGCACGCCCCCACCCCTGCCCAGGAGGCGCTGCGGGTCCGCTACGTCGAGCACCTGCGGGCCCAGCCCGAGGGCACGTGGCGCCACTGCTTCCCCGACCACCTCACCGCCGGGACCCTCGTGGTCGACGCGACCGCCGACCACGTGCTGCTCAACCTGCACCGCAAGGCGCGTCGGTGGTTCGCCTTCGGTGGTCACTGCGAGCCCGGTGACACCTCCCTGGCCGGCGTCGCCCACCGCGAGGCCCTGGAGGAGTCCGGCCTCGCCTCCCTCGACTTCGACCCGGTGCCGGCGCACCTCGACGAGCACGCGGTGGCCTTCTGCGACCCGCGCGGGGAGGTGCACCACCTCGACGTCCGCTTCGTCGCCCGGGCGCCGGACGCCGCCGAGCCCAGCACCAGCGAGGAGTCGCTGGACGTGCGCTGGTGGCCGGTCGACGGGCTGCCGGACGGCCTGGAGGCCGAGATGCACGACCTGATCGCGATCGCGCGGGCCCGCACCCTCGGTCGACCGCTGCGCTGAGTCCGCCGCTCAGTCGATCGACTCCCCCGGCGGGTCGTCCAGCTCCGCGGCCGCGGACCAGCCCAGCAGGTAGCCCTTGGCCTTCTCGGCCTGCGGGTAGCGGTCCACCCACGCCCAGAACCCGTCATTGTGGTGCGGCTCGATCAGGTGCGCCAGCTCGTGGACCAGGACGTAGTCAGTGACCCACGTCGGCATCCCCTGCAGCCGCGCCGAGAGCCGGATCGTCCGGTCACCCGGCGTGCACGAGCCCCACCGGGCCGACTGGTTGTCGACCCAGCGCACCGACTCGGGGACGGCGATGCCACCGAAGTAGCGGTCCGAGAGCGACACCGCGCGCTCGAGCAGCTCCTCGTCGCTGGGGTTGCGCCTGGCCTCGGCGCGTTCGACGCGGGCGACCATCGTCTCGACCCACTCGGCCTCCTCGGCCCGGGTCAGGGTCGCCGGGACGAGCACGACGATGCGGTCGCCGTCGCGGTAGGCGGAGACGGTACGACGGCGGCGCTTGGACCTGCGCACCTCGACCGCCGCCATGCTCGGACCCTAGCCTGCCTCGACGGGACGACCGGCCCATTCGAGCAGCCGGTCCTTCGGCCAGGTCGTCACGATCCGGTCGGGGTCGATGCCCGCGGCCTCGGCCCGCTCCGCGCCGTACGCCAGGAAGTCCAGCTGACCGGGCGCGTGGGCGTCGGTGTCGATGGCGAACAGGCAGCCGATGTCGCGCGCCAGCTCCAGCAGCCGCGTCGGCGGGTCGCGGCGCTCGGGCCGGGAGTTGATCTCCACCGCGGTGCCCGTCTCCGCGCAGGCCTCGAAGACCGCCCGCGCGTCGAACTCCGACTCCGGTCGCTTCCCGCGCCCGCCCGTGACCAGCCGGCCGGTGCAGTGCCCCAGCACGTCCACCAGCGGGTTCTGCACCGCGGCGACCATCCGCCGCGTCATCGCCGGGGCGTCCATCCGCAGCTTGGAGTGCACGCTGGCCACCCGCACGTCGAGCCGCTGCAGCATCTCCTCGGTCTGGTCCAGCGAGCCGTCGTCCAGGATGTCGACCTCGATGCCCTTGAGGAGGGTGAAGCCGGAGCCGTCGAGCTGACCGTTGACCGCGTCGACCACGTCGAGCTGGCGGGCCAGCCGCTCGGCGGAGAGCCCGCGGGCCACCTTCAGCCGTGGCGAGTGGTCGGTGAGCACTTGGTACTCCCGGCTCAGCTCCAGCGCGGTGAACGCCATCTCCTCGATCGGCGAACCACCGTCGGACCAGTCGGAGTGGGAGTGCAGGTCGCCGCGCAGCTGGCCGAGCAGGTCGTGGCCGCCGGCGGTCAGGTCTCCCCCGTGCTCGGCCTCGAGCCGGGACAGCCTCTCGGGCATCCGGCCGCGGACCGCGTCGGACACCACGGCGGCCGAGCTCGCACCCACGCCCGGGATCGAGGAGAGCGTCCCCTGCTCGACGTGGGCAGCCACGTCGTCGGGGTCCAGCGGCAGCAGCGCCGCGGCGGCCCCACGGAACGCCTTGACCTTGTAGGTGTCCTCGCGACCGCGCTCGAGCAGGAAGGCGATGCGGCGCAGCGCCGCGATCGGCCCGTCGTCGTACGCCGGTGAGGTCATCTCTCGCTCCTGTCCACCGCTCGTCCCCAGCGTGCCACGGCGTTCTCCACCGCTCCCGGCGACTCTCCACACCGCTGTCCCCACCCTGTCCACAGATCTCTCCACAGGGTGGGGAGACGGGTCAGCGACCCTCGAAGCGCGCCGGTCGGCGCTCGGTCGCGGCGCGGATGCCCTCCTGCAGGTCGGCGGTGGCCAGGGTGACCGGCTGGGCCAGCCCCTCCCACTGCAGCGCCGCCTCGAAGTCGGCGTGACCGCCGTCCTGCAGGGCCACCTTGGTGAGCCGGCTGGGGATGGGCGCGGTGCCCGCGATGCCCTCCGCGGTCTCTTGGACGACGTCGACGAAGGTCGCCTCGGGCAGGACCCGCGAGACCAGGCCCAGGTGCACCGCCTCCTCGTCCTGGACCACCCGGCCGGTCAGCAGCAGGTCCCGCGCCGCCGCCAGGCCCACGGCCTGCGGCAGCAGGTGGGTGCCGGCCATGCCGGGGTGCATGCCGAGCTTCACGAACGGCGCCCCCATCCGCGCCCCCTGCTGGGCGTAGCGGATGTCGCAGGCCAGCGCCAGGCACAGCCCCGCCCCGATGGCCGGGCCGTTGATGGCGGCGATGGTCGGCACCTCGAGCCGCCGGATCGAGAGCCACGCGCGGTAGAAGGCCATCATCCGCGTCCGCAGCCGGTCGACGCCGGCGTCGGGCTCGCTGGCGATCCAGGAGGTGTTGCCACCAGAGCAGAAGGCCGTGCCCTCGCCGGTCACGACGACCACGCGGACAGTCGGATCGACCGCCAGCGCGTCGATGGCCGCGACCCACGAGGCCGTCATCTCGTCCGACATCGCGTTGCGCATGTCGGGGTTGTCCAGGACCAGCCGGACCACGCCCTCGGCGGGACGCTCCAGACGCAGGTGGGTGAGCTCGAGGTCGTCGGTCGAGTGGGTCGCGGAGGAGGTCATGGTCGTCAGTCAACCAGCGGGCCCCGACGGCCTCCCCACCCGACCCGCGACCCGCGGGATGGGGTGCCTGTCACGCCTGGGCGTGAGCGTGCCGTAGGGTCGAGTCGGCCCACCGGCAGACGGCGGGCCACCGATGCGAAGACCTAGAGGCAAGGAGGCCGTCATGGCGGAGACCTGGAGCGGCGAGTTCTACTGCGTGAAGTGCAAGGAGAAGCGCGAGGCCGAGGGCGAGATCAAGGTCAACGACAAGGGCACCCGCATGGCGAAGGCCGTGTGCCCGGTCTGCTCGACCAACCTCAACCGGATCCTCGGCAAGGCCTGAGCGGCCCCACCGCGGATTCCTCACCGGACCGGCACCTGCCCCTCGGGCGGGTGCCGGTCCGGTGCTTTCCGGGCTCTTCCGGGGTCGACCGCGCCTGTGGAGAACTCCCCGGGGCACCGGCCGGCAGCGGGTAGACCTGACCCATGCCCCTCGTCCCCGCCCTGCCCCAGCACCCACGGCTGCTCCCCGGGCTCAGCGTCCTGCGCCGCGACGCCGCCCACCTGCAGGTGGGGGTGGGGTCACGCGCGGTGGTGCTGCCCGACCACCCCGACGTACGCCGGTTGCTGACCCGGCTCGCCGCCGGCGGCCCCGACGCGGCCACTGACCGACCCGCCCCCGACTCGCCCGCGGGCCGAGCGCTGGCGCGGCTGGCCGGTGCCGAGCTGCTGGTCGACGGCGCCGCCCTGCACACGGCCTCCCCGCGGGCTGAGGTGGACCCGGTGGCAGAACGCGCGGTCGCCGCGGCGTGGTGCGCCGACCCGCGTTCCGCACCCCGCCGGTGGGCGGCCCGGCGTGACGTCGGCGTGCACCTCGACGTGCCGACCGGCGACCGGCCGGGGTTGACGCGACTGATCGGCGCCAGCGGCGTACCCCTCGTCGAAGGGGTGCGGGACCGCTCCCCCGACACCCCGGTGCTCGTCGTGCGCGACCGGGAGCCCCTGCGCGAGGAGCTCGACGTCCTCCAGCGCGACGACGTGCCCCACCTGCTGGTGCGGCCGGCCCTCGACCGGGTGGTGCTGGGCCCGTTCGTGGCGCCGGGGCGCACCGCCTGCCTGCGCTGCCTCGATGCGCACGCCACCGAGCTGGACCCGCGGTGGCCGCTGCTGGTCGAGCAGCTGGCCCGCTCCACCGTGGTCTCACCCTGCGACCCGACGCTGTGGCAGGTCGCGACGGGGTGGGCGGTCCACGACCTGGTGCGCTGGCTGGACGGCGAGCAGCCGAGCACCTGGTCCACGACGATCACCCTGGGACCCGGCCTCACCCCGGAGGTGCGGGTCCACCGCCGCCACCCGCGCTGCGGCTGCGGATGGGCCGAGCTGGGCGGCCGGCACGACGAGCCTGCCCCGGGTCACCAGAAGTCGGAGTCGAGCTTGCCCTCCATCGAGCGGAGGTTCTCCCGCGAGCAGGTGTCGCAGTAGGTCTGGCGGCGTCCGCGCTCGACCGACGTGCTCCACGTGAGCGTCGCGGCGTCGTCCTCCTCGGTGCGGCCGCAGAAGTCGCAGGTGCGCATGTCCCGACCCTACGCAGGAACCTGGGCAGAAATGCCGAGGAGCCGGGGTCCGACGGACTCTCCGTCGTGACCCCGGCTCCCGGGTGACGCCCGCGATCAGGCGTCGGGTGGTGTGGTGCCTGGCGCAGCGAGGCTCACAGAGCCCGGGCGAGGGCCAGCCTCGCCTGCTGAGCAGCCGCCTCGGCCTTGCGGCCGAAACGCTTGGCACGGGCCAGCTGGTGGCCCCGTCGCAGCTCGTGCGCCTCTCCCAGGCGCGCGGACATTTGCGCGCGGGCCAGGTTCTCGTGCATAAGATTCATGGTGGTGCTCCGGTTCGGGTCGTGGTTCATGGTGGTGATCAGTTCTTCTTCGTGTCGGGCGCTCAGAGCGCGCGGGCGAGGGCGAGGCGGGCCTGCACGGCGGCGTGCTCGGCGCGCCGGCTGAAGCGGTGGGCGCGAGCGAGCTCGTGGCCCTGGCGCCGACGCTGTGCCTCTCCCAGGCGGGCGCTGATCTGCGCGCGAGCCAGGGACTCGGTCTGGTGGGACATGGTGGGTCTTCTTCCGGTGGTGGGTGGAGGTGCTGCTGGGGGCGGTGCTGGTGGTGCCGGTGCTGCTGGGTGGTGCCGTGGCTCAGGCGGCCACGGGGTTCTTGCGCGGACGGCCACGGGGGCGCTTGCGCGGGATGACGACGCCTTGGAGGAACAGCTCGCCGCCCCAGACACCCCAGGGCTCACGACGCTCCAGGGCACCCGAGAGGCACAGGCTGCGCACGGGGCAGTCCACGCACAGGGCCTTGGCCCTCTCGACGTCGGCGGGCGACTCGGCGAACCACAGCTCGGGGTTGTTGACCCGGCAGGGCATCGACTCGTCGTCGGTCTTGTCCAGCTCGTCGTGGAGCTCGAGGACGCTGACAGTCATCGGTCTCATTCACCTCCTCTCGATGGATCGGTCACGGATGGCGGTCCGGGAAACACGAAGGCCGCGGATCCCGGTTCGGGTTCCGCGGCCTGGAGAGGTGCCGATGACTGTTGGTCTCAACAGATCGGCGGTCTCCAGGCGGAGTCACCCGGCGCGGGTGCAAAGGCCGCGATGGCGGTCTTGGCGCCGCGATCGCGCACGACGCCGGTGCCGACGACGACACCGGAGATCGAGCCCTGGACGGAGGTCCAGAGGTGGCCGTACGCGGGCATGGCGAGGCGCGACGGGTTCAGGACCGTCGTCTGGCGCGTGATGTTCTCCATGGGGGCCACCTCCTTCAGGTGTCTGGCGCCGGTCTTGTCAGGACCGTGGTGCGCGGGTCAACAGGGCGTGAGCAGGAAGTTACTGCCTGCCGCGTGTAAGGGGCAAACCATTTATTGACTATTTCTTGATTTTCTTCTGGCAGCCTCCGGCCACCGGCCCACGAGGGCGTCCGGGACTCACTCGGCGAGCAGGGAGAGGACCTCGTCGCCGTACTTGTCGAGCTTGGAGCGGCCGATGCCGCTGATGCGCAGCAGCGAGGTCTCGTCGGTGGGACGGACCTCGGCGATCATCTGCAGCGTCGCGTCGCTGAAGACCACGAACGCCGGCACCTTCTCATCCTCCGCGCGCGCCTTGCGCCACTCGCGCAGCCGCTCAAAGAGCGCCTCGTCGTAGGAGGCCGGACAGTCCTCGCAGCGGGCGCGCTTCTTCTCGACGGGCGTCGTGAGCGGGCGACCGCACTCGCGGCAGGTCATGGCGCCGCGACGGCGGGTCGACGGCTCGGTGGGGCGGGCGGAGTCGGGCAGGACGGGCTCGAGGAAGCGGGACGGCTTGCGGCTGCCCCGGCCCCCGGGGTTGCGGGCGGCCGACCAGCTCAACCGCAGCTCGCGGCGCGCTCGGGTGACGCCGACGTAGAGCAGGCGTCGCTCCTCCTCGACCTGCGCGGGGGTCTCGGCGTAGGTGATGGGCAGCGTGCCGTCCTGCAGGCCGACGCAGAACACCGTGTCCCACTCCAGCCCCTTGGCCGCGTGGAACGTCGCCAGCGTGACTCCGTCGGCGACCGGTGCGTGCTGCTCGGCCGCGCGGCGGTCGAGGTCGTCGACGAAGGCGTTGAGCGGGTCGTCGTGGCCGGTGCCGTCACCGGCGGCGAACTCCTCGGCCTGGTCGACCAGCGCCTGCCAGGACTCCCAGCGGTCCCGCGTCTGCCCGCGCGCGGTGGGCGGCACCGAGGTCCAGCCCATGCCGGCGAGCGTGGAGCGGACGGTCTCGACGAGGTCCTCCCCCGGCACGCTGCGGGCGGCGCCGCGGATCCGGGTCACGGCCTCGCGGACCTCGGGACGCTCGAAGAAGCGCCCGGCGCCGCGGACGACGTAGGGGATCTTGCGAGCGGTCAGGGCCTCCTCGAATGCCTCGGACTGGGCGTTGATGCGGAACAGCACGGCGATCTCCCCGAGCGGGTGACCGGCCTTCTCCAGCTCCAGGATGCGCGCGGCGGTGGCCTCGGCCTCGGCGACCTCGTCGGGCTGCGGCGCGAAGTCCACCGGGGAGCCCGCCGGCTGCTGGGAGCGCAGCGCCACGCCCTGGCTGGGTGTGCCCGCCAGCAGCGTGGAGGCGGTCTGCACGATCTCCGGGGTGGAGCGGTAGTTGCGCACCAGCTCGACCGAGGTCGTGCCGGCGAACTTGCGGGGGAAGTCGCGCAGGTAGTCGGCGTTGGCACCGGCGAAGGAGTAGATCGTCTGCGCCGGGTCGCCCACGACGCAGATCTCGTCGCGGCCGCCGAGCCAGAGATCGAGCAGCGCCGACTGCAGCGGCGAGACGTCCTGGAACTCGTCGACGACGAACCACTTGTACTGGCGGCGTACCTGCGCCGCGACCCGCTCGTCCTCGGCCAGCAGCCCGGCGGTCAGCAGGAGGACGTCCTCCATGTCCATGCGGCCCTCGGCACGCTTGACGTCCTCGTAGGCGCCGAAGACCCGCCCGACGGTCTCGGCGTCCAGACCGGCCACCTCGCGCCGGCGGGCGGTGGCGATGCGGGCGTAGTCGTCGGGCCCGACGTTGGAGACCTTGGCCCACTCGACCTCCGAGGCCAGGTCGCGCAGCTGCGCCTGGTCGGCGCGCAGCCGCTGACGCCGGCAGGCGCCGGCGAGCATGCCGAGCTTGGACTCCGTGAGTGTCGGCAGGTCGCTGCCGTGGACGTGGGGCCAGAAGTAGCGCAGCTGGCGCAGCGCCGCGGAGTGGAACGTGCGGGCCTGGACACCCCCGGCGCCCAGGATGCGCAGCCGCTGCCGCATCTCGCCCGCCGCGCGGGTCGTGAAGGTCACCGCCAGCACCTCGGTGGGTGCGTAGACCCCGGTCGCGACGCCGTGGGCGATGCGGTGGGTGATCGCCCGGGTCTTGCCCGTGCCGGCACCGGCGAGCACGCGCACCGGGCCGCGCAGGGCCTCGGCCACGGCCCGCTGCTCGGGGTCGAGGGCGTCGAGCAGGGAGGCGGCGGGAGCCGTCGGTGGGGTCAACGCGGGAACATCTCCGGGAGGTCGCTGGTTGGCTGAGGGACCAGCCTAGGACCAGGAGGGGACAGTCCCTGATGAGTGCCACCGAGACCGTCGCGAGCGTCACGATGTACAGCACCCCGTGGTGCGGCTACTGCCACCGACTCAAGAGCCAGATGGACCGTGAGGGCATCGCGTACGCCGTCGTCGACATCGAGCAGGACCCCGACGCCGCGTTCATCGTCGAGCAGGTCAACGGTGGCAACCAGACCGTCCCGACGCTCGTCTACTCCGACGGCTCCGCCCAGACCAACCCGTCGCTGGCCCAGGTCAAGGACAAGCTCGCCTCCCTGGGATGAGGTGCCCGCCGAGCCGGCGCGTCCTTCCGGAAGGTAGCGCCGGTTCGGCGTCGGGTCACCACTGACCGGGGAGCGGTCCGCCGTACCAGTGCTCGATGAGTGAGCGACTGATCGAGACGCCGCCGGGAAGCACCAGCGAGCCGGCCTCGGCCTGCTCGCGCATCTCGGCGCGGGTGAACCACCGGGCGTCCTCGAGCTCCTCGCGATCCACCTCGATCGCGGTGCTCTCAGCGCGCGCGACGAAGCCGAGCATCAAACTCGCCGGCAGCGGCCACGGCTGGTTGCCGAAGTAGTCGACCGCGCCGACGTGGACGCCGGTCTCCTCGAGCACCTCGCGGCGCACTGCGTCCTCCAGCGTCTCGCCGGGCTCGCAGAAGCCGGCGAGCGTGGAGAACCGGCCCTCGGGCCAGATCGCCTGGCGGCCCAGCAGGCAGCGCTCGTCGTCGCTGCCGGGCTCGCCGGAGGTGACGACCATGATCACCGCCGGGTCGGTGCGCGGGAACTGCGGCTTGCCGCACTGCGTGCAGACCAGCTCGTGACCACTGCGGCGCGGCTCCAGCTCGCCGGCGCAGCGCGGGCAGAAGCGGGTGACGAACAGCCACTCCGCCAGCCCGAGGGCGTGGAAGACCAGCGGGGCGTAGGCCAGCGCGTCGTCGGCCAGCGCCGGCAGCAGGCCGCGGAGCGGCAGCCACCCGTCGCCGCTGCGCGAGAGACCCGCGTCGGTGACGACCGCGAACCACGCGCGGCCCTGCCACTCCCCCAGCAGCACCCGGAGCCCGTCGGGGGCGTCGGCCGGCGAGACCCACTCGACCTTCCCGTCGGCGGGTCGGATGCGGGTGCCGGAGACGACCAGCACCCGGCTCTCGGGGTCGGCCCAGCGCTGCGCCAACCACGCGTCATCGGTACGACGCAGGGCGGCCCGGTCGTGCGGGTCGGCGGCCATCTGCAGGTGGGCGAAGTCAGGCGACGGGCTCACGGGTAGCTCACCTCCGCGCGCCACTCGTGGGGGTCCTGCCGGGTGGCGGCCAGGATCGCGGCGGCCACCTTGTCGGGGGTGAAGGTGCCCTCCGAGGACAGCGTGCCCCGCACGGTGACCGAGACCGCGCGGATGCCGTCGGGCTCCAGCGTCCGGTCGAGCGAGATCACCAGGTTGCGCAGCCCCGCCTTCTGCACGCCCAGCGAGGCGGCGCGGTGCCACGGCTCGTCGGCGGCCATCGACCCGGTCGCGCTGACCCGGGCCCCGGCGGACATCCACGGGTGCGCGGCCTGCACCGCGATCAGGAGCGCACCGACGCCGACGGCGACGTCGTCGAGCAGGTTCTGCAGCCCGAGCCGCAGCGGGTCGGCCTCGCGGAAGACGCTGGGGTTGACGTGCAGCACGTCGACACGTCCGAGCCGCTCGGCGAGGTCCTCGACGGCCTGGCCGCCCGTCACCGGGTCGGCAACGTCGGCCACCCGGCGCTCGACCCGCACCCCGTGCAGGCTGGCGGCGAGATCGGCCAGCGCCGCCTCGTCGTTGCCCACCAGACCGACCGACCAACCCTCCGCGGCGTAGAGCCGGGCGAGGGAGCCGCTGACCCCCCGGCCCGCGCCGACCACGATCACAGCGCTCATGGGGTCGAGCCTACGGAGCGGTCGCATCCCCCCGCAGGATCGCCTCGAGCTCGTCGCGACCGGGCAGGTCCGTGGGCTCGACGACCCGACCGGTGCGCACGTAGTAGAACGCCGTGCGCACCTCCTCGGGCGCCAGGTCGTGCAGCTCGGCCCAGGCCAGCCGGTAGAGGGCGAGCTGCAACGCGTCGGCGTCGGCGCTGCGGTTGGTCTTCCAGTCCACGAGCAGGAAGGTGCCGTCGGCCTCGCGGTAGACCGCGTCGATGCGTCCGCGCACGACCTGGCCGCCGAGCACCAGCGAGAACGGCGCCTCCACCTGGTGCGGCACCCGGGAGCCGAACGGGCCCTCCTCGAAGGCGGCCACGAGGTCCTTGAGGTCGGCCTCGTCCTCGATGCCGGCGTCGCCCCGACCGGGGAGGTCGTCGGCGTCGAAGAGGTCCTGCTGACCGAAGCGGGCCTCCACCCACGCGTGGAAGCGGGTGCCGAAGCGGGCCGCCGAGGACGGCGGTCGCGGCATCGGGCGGGCCAGCTCGCGGGCGAAGGCCTCCGGGTCCTCACGCAGCCGGGCGACCGCGGTGGCCGAGAGGCTGCTGGGCAGGCGCACCTCGAGGTGGGTGGCGCGGTCGCGGCGGGCCTCGGCGAGCAGCCGGTCGAGCTCGGTGTCCCAGTCGGCGACCACCGCCGCCTCGAGCATGTCCAGGCCCTCGTCGGGGGCCGCCGGGTCGGCGGCGCGCACCCGGGCCGCGGCCTCCAGGCGCAGCGCGGCCTCGCGGCCGGTCTCGGTGGAGGGCCAGGGGCGGGACGGGTCGACGGCGTCGTACGGGTTGGGGTCACCCTTGGCCGGCTTGTCGCGCCAGCCGGGCACCTCCAGCCCCCACTCCTCCAGCTGCTCCTTGAGGGTGCGTTGGTAGTCCGAGGGTCCGAAGGGGGTGGCGCGCTCGGACCAGCAGTAGGAGGTGACCGGCCCTGCAGCTGCGGGAGGTCGGCGGCGTCGCCGCGCAGCGGGGCGGGCAGCACCGCGGGAGAAGAGGTCCACAGGGTGCGCGAGCGGTTGCTGGGGAAGCGGGTCTCGCAGGTGCCGACGAGGAAGACCGTGCCCCACTCCAGGCCCTTGGAGCGGTGGACGGTGAGCAGCTTGACGGAGTCGGCGAGCGTCGGGGTCGCCAGGTCCAGGCCGTTGCCCTGGTCATCCTCGGCGGTGAGGTAGGCCAGCAGCGCGGGCAGGGTCACCGCGCCGTCGACGGCCTGGAAGTCCGCCACGGCCTTCACGAACAGGTCGAGGTTGTCGCGCCGCGCCTCGGCCGCGGGACTGACGGCCGAGGCCAGCTCCACGTCGGCACCGGTGGTGTCGATGACGCGGCGCACCACGTCGAGCAGCGGCTCCCCGACCGAGGAGCGCAGCGAGCGCAGCTCGCCGGCCAACAGGCCGAAGCGCTCGCGCGCCTCCTCGGAGTAGGGCAGGTCGCCGGGGTCGGACAGGGCGTCGTCGAGGGAGGGCACCTCGGCCGGGTCGACACCGTCGGCGATGGAGACGAGGTGGTCGAGGACCGTCGCGTGCTCGACGCGCGTCTGCATCCCGGCGATCTCCTTGGCCCGCTCGGCCAGCAGCCGCAGGTCGCGCGGCCCGATCGCCCAGCGGGGACCGGTGAGCAGGGTCAACAGCGCGTCGTTGGCGGTGACGTCGTGCAGCAGCGTCAGCACGGCGACGACCTCGGCCACCTCCGGGAGCCGGAGCAGCCCCGAGAGCCCCACGATCTCGACGGGAACGCCGGCGGCGGTCAGCGCGTCGAAGACGTCGGCGGCGTGCTGGTTGTCACGGACCAGCACGCCGATGTCGGACCACGACTGGCCGCCCTCGTGGACCGCGCGCACCTGCTCGGTCAGCCAGGTCAGCTCGTCGGCGTGGGTCTCGTGGACCGCGACCTCGACCGTGCCGTCGTCGGCCTCGGGCTTGGCCTCCAGCGGCTCGACCTGCGGGTAGGCGTCCAGCAGCGGGCCGGCCAGCCGGTTGGCGGCGTCGAGGATGCGGCGGTCGCTGCGCCGGTTGACCGTCAGCGGGTAGGTCGGCACCGTCTCCCCCGCGGCGGCGGGGAAGGTGTGCTCGAAGCCGAGGATGTTGGAGACCGAGGCGCCGCGCCAGCCGTAGATGGCCTGGTTCGGGTCGCCGACCGCGGTGACGGCGTGCCCGAGCCCGGTCTCGGGCGTCGGGCCGGAGAAGAGACGGCCGAGCATCACGGCCTGCGCGACCGAGGTGTCCTGGTACTCGTCGAGGAGCACGACCTTGAACTTGCCGCGCTCGACCGCTCCCACCGACGGCTGCTCGGAGGCCAGCCGCGCCCCGAGCTCGATCTGGTCGGAGAAGTCCATCAGCCCGAGGTCGGCCTTGAGCCGGCGGTAGCCGCCGACCAGCCCGAGCAGCTCCTGACGCCTGGTGATCGCGTGCAGCGCCTTCTCGATCGGCTCGCGCCAGGTCTTGCGGTTCTTGCCGGCCTCCTCCTCGGCCAGCGCCCGGCGGAACGACTCGGCCGCCCGGGCGTCGACCCGCTCGACGTCGGCCGGGGAGACGAGGTGCTCGCTCATCGCGCTGTCGAGGGCCAGGAGGTTCTGAATGACCGTGGGCGGGTGGTCCGACAGCGACCGGACGTCACCGGTCCAGCTGTCCACCACCCGGGCCCCCAGCTGGTAGCGCGCGGCATCGGTGATGACCCGGGTGTCGGGCTCGTGACCGATGAGCAGGCCGTGCTCGCTGAGCAGGTTGGCGGCGTAGGCGTGGTATGTCAGCACCGTCGGCTCGAGCGCGTCGTCGGGCGCCTCCTCCAGCGGGCGCTGCTCCACGTCGAGCACGCCGGCAGCGCGCAGCGCGTCGCGGATGCGCGAGCGCAGCTCGCTGGCGGCCTTGGTGGTGAACGTCAGGCCCAGCACCTCGTCGGGACGCACCTGCCCGGTGAGCACCAGGTAGACGACGCGCGCGGCCATCAGCGTGGTCTTGCCCGACCCCGCACCGGCCACCACGACCGCCGGGGCCAGGGGCGCGGATATCGCCCGCCACTGCTGGGGGCTCGCGGCGTAGGGGGTGCCCATGGCGGCCTGGAGCTGCTCGGGCGTGCGGATGTCCAGCGGTGCTGGGGTGGGCGGCTTCTGCTCGGTCACTGGCTCACCACCGGCCCTGCGGACTTGATCGGGCACAGCGGCACGAACGGGCAGTCGCGGCAGTGCTGGCCGGCGATGGCCGGGAAGCTCTCCTGGCGCAGCATCACCGCGGCGGTCTGCAGCCGGCGGCGCAGCTCCTGGCGCGCCTGGCCGTCCTCGGGCTGGACGTCCTGCGGCTGCACCTTGGCGGTGTCGCTGCCGTCCTCCAACCCGAGCTGGACCAGCTCGGCGCCGCCCGCCACGCCCGGCCCGCCGATCAGCGGGGAGACGACCTGGTCGAGGGCGCCGCGGTCGACGGCGTACTGGTAGAGGCCGAGCTGCAGGTGGGACTGCACGGAGGTCTGGCTCGGGGCGCTGCGCCCGGTCTTGAGGTCGACGACGACCACGCGGCCGTCGTGGTCGAGCTCGACGCGATCGGCGTAGCCGACCAGCCGCACCCGCTCGCCGTCGGGCAGGCCCACCTCGGTGGTGAAGCGGGACTCGGTGCCGACCAGGCGTCGGCGGTTGTCGTGGTGCCAGCGCAGGAAGCGGGCCAGGGCGACCTGGATGCGCTCGTGCTCGCGGGCGCGCGACCACGGCGTGCGGAACTCCAGGCGGCTCCACACCGCGTCGACCTGCTCCATCAGCAGGGCGAGTCCCTCGACGTCGGGACCCGCGTCGAGCTCACCGGCGGAGACGCGCTCGGCGATCGCGTGCACCATCTGGCCGAGGTTGGCCGACTGGTGGGCGCGGACGATGCCGCCCGCCTCGTCGGCGAGGAACCACCGGGTCGGGCAGATGCCGAGCGCGTCGAGCACCGAGGCGGAGATCGAGACCGGCTGCTCGGGGTCGCGCAGCGGCTGCGCCGACAACGAGGCTGAGCGGGTGCCCCACCAGGACGCCGGGTCGGCCTGCGGCACCAGCTGGCGGGTGTGGGAGCCGGAGCCGACGTGCTCGCCGGCCAGCCGGCGCAGCCGGACCGCTGCCGCCTGCCGCAGCGGCTCACTGGTCGCGGGGTCGGCCAGGGTGCGGCGCAGCTCGGCGACCAGGCCGTCCATCGACAGCGGTCGCCTGGGTCGGCCGATGATCGGCTCGATGCTCACCCCGAGCTCCTCGAGGAAGCGCGAGGGCTGCTCGCCCTCGTCGTCGGGCGAGGCGACCGCGGTGACGACGAGTCGCTCGCGGGCGCGCGTGGCGGCGACGTAGAAGAGCCGACGCTCCTCCAGCAGCAGCTCGCGGCGCGAGACCGGCGGCACCAGCTCCCCGGCGCCGATGCGGTCGGCCTGCAGCAGCGTGGAGCGGCGGCGCAGGTCGGGCCAGGCCTCGGCCTGCACGTGGGCGATGACGACCAGCCGCCACTCCAGGCCCTTGGAGCGGTGCGCGGTGAGCAGGCGTACGGCGGCGCCGCGCGCTCCCCGCTCGGCGAGCGTGTCGGCGGGGATCTGCTGGGCGACCAGCGTGTCGAGGAAGGCGCGCACGCCGAGGTGGTCGCGCTGCTCCTCGGCCCGCGCGGCGATCTCGAACAGCGCGCAGATGGAGTCCAGGTCGCGGTGGGCGCGGCGGGCGGCTCCCCCGCCCAGCTCGACCGAGCGGCGCAGCCGCTCGGGCAAACCGGTGCCGGACCACAGCCGCCACAGCAGCTCCTCGGCGGACTCGCCGGCCTCGAGGGCCGCCCGGGTGCCGGCCAGCAGGTCCGCGACCGCGCGGGCACGGTCGACGTCGGGCGCCTCGGCGCCGGTCGGCAGCCCCTCCAGCGCCGCGGGGTCGAGCACGGCCTCGCGGAGCAGGTCGCGCGAAGGTCGCGGGGTGCGCTCCTCGGCGTGGGCGCGCTCCTTCTCGCGTGCGCGGAGGCGGCGCGCGAGCCGGCGTACGTCACCGGCATCGAGGCCGCCGAGCGGGCCGGTGAGCAGCGCCTCGGCACGGGCGGGACCGACGTGGTCGGGGTGGGCGGGGTCCTCCTCGTGTCGAGCTGCGGCCCGAGCGCACCAGCACCGCCATCTCGTCCCACCCGATGCCGTCCTCGAGGTGGGCACGGCGCAGCAGGTCGGCGAGGTGCTCGGCCTCGGCACGCTCGGTGTCGAAGGTCCGCACCACCACGCGCCCCTCGACCCGGGCCCCCGAGCGCGGCATCAGGAAGGCCTCGCGGGCCGACTCGTCGATCGTGCCGGGCAGGCCGAGCCGGCCGGCGACGCGTTGGGCGGCGACGAGCAGACGCGGCCCGAAGCGACGGGTGGTGCGCAGCGCGACGACCGGCGCGGGGCCGCCGTCTGCCTGCGGGAACTGCGTGGGGAACTCCAGGATGCCGCGCACCTCGGCGCCGCGGAACGCGTAGATCGACTGGTGCGGGTCGCCGACGACCACCAGGTCGCGACCGTCGCCGGCCAGCGCGCGCAGCAGGGCGACCTGGCCGGGGTCGGTGTCCTGGTACTCGTCGACGAAGACGTGGCGCAGCCGCGCGCGTAGCTGGTCACGGTGCACCTCGGCCTCGAGCGTCGCGCGCCGGATCAGGTCGGGGTAGTCGGTGGCGCCCTGGGCGTCGAGGTTGGTGAGGTAGGAGTCGAGGAAGAGCCCCGCGGCGACCAGCTCGGGGGCGTCGTGGTCGCGGCCCAGCTGTGCCAGCTCGGGCCCCTCCAGCCCCTTCTCCCGGGCGCGGGAGAGCACCGCGTGCACCTCCTTGGCGAAGCCGCGGGTGCCGAGCGCGTGGTCGAGGGAGGAAGGCCAGCGCACGGACTCGGGCGTGTGCGCCAGCAGCTCGCGCAGCACCACGTCGCTCTCGGGCGCCGAGAGCAGCCGCAGCGGCGACTCGTAGAGCTCGGCCGGCGCGAACTCGCGGATCAGGCCGTAGGCGAAGGAGTGGAACGTCGAGGCCAGCGGCGTGCTCATCGTGCGCCCCAGGCGCGCGGTCACCCGGTCGCGCAGCTGCTCGGCGGCCTTCCGCGAGAAGGTCAGCGCCAGGACCTGCTCGGGGCGGGCCCCGTCCTCGATGCGGCGCGCGATCGCCTCGACCAGCGTCGTCGTCTTCCCCGTGCCAGGGCCGGCCAGCACCAGCATCGGGCCGCCGGCGTGGTCGACGACGCGCTGCTGGTCGTCGTCGAGCGTCGGCACCACGGCTCCGGTGGCCTCCGGGCGCACCAGGACGTACGACGTGTGGTCGCTGCTGCGCGACGTCGCTCGATCAGGCACCGGGTCATCAGACCATCCGGCACCGACAGCGGCCTCCAGCAGGGGCGTTCACCGACCGGTCCCCCATCCCTCTCCGACACCACACCTGCGCCACACGCCCCGTCCCCCGCCGCTCGACAGCGTGTCGCCCGTGCCCGTCCCGCACGTGCCTATGACCCGGCGCACCGTGCTGACCACCGGTCTGGCGACCGGGGTGCTGGTCGTGGGGGCTTCACCCCTGGCCGACACCGCCGGCGCCAGCGACCGGCAGGACCCGTTCACCCTGGGCGTCGCCTCCGGGGACCCGTGGCCCACCGGGGTGGTCATCTGGACCCGCCTGGCCCGCGAGCCGTTGGCCCCCGACGGCTTCGGGGGGATGCCGCGGATGGACGTCGCGGTGCAGTGGCAGGTCGCCGAGGACGAGCGGTTCCGGCGGGTCGTGCGACGCGGCCGGTCGGTCGCCCGGGCCCGCGATGCGCACACGGTCAACGTCGAGGTCGACGGGCTGCGACCGGGGCGGGAGTACCACTACCGGTTCCGGACCGGCCCGCACCGCTCGGTCGTCGGGCGCACACACACGGCACCGGCGTACCGCTCGTCGCCGGCGTCGCTGCGGATGGCCGTCGCCTCCTGCGCCCAGCTCGAGCACGGCTTCTTCTCCGCCTACCGCGACATCGCCGAGCAGCGGCCGGACCTGGTGGTGCACCTCGGGGACTACTTCTACGAGTACGAGAAGGGCGGCTACGACCTGCTCCAGCTGCCCCGCCGCATCCGTGACCACGCCGGGCCGGAGGCCAGGACGCTGGCGGGCTACCGGCTGCGGCACGCGCAGTACCGCGCCGATCCCGACCTGCAGGCCGCGCACGCCGCCGCGCCCTGGGCGATGGTGTGGGATGACCACGAGGTCGACAACAACTGGGCCGGCGACGTCCCCGAGGAGCTCGAGGGGCCGCAGCCGGACTGGGCCGAGCGCCGCGCGGCCGCCTTCCGGGCCTACGACGAGCACATGCCGCTGCGCCGCTCCACCCGACCGCGGTCCAGCGAGGGGATGCGGATCTACCGCCAGCAGCAGTGGGGCGACCTGCTCACCCTGCACCTGCTCGACACCCGCCAGTTCCGGTCCGACCAGGCCTGCGGCGACCTGCGCCGAGTCGGGTGCGCCGAGGCCCTCAACCCGGCCCGCACGATGCTCGGCGCCGCCCAGCAGCGGTGGCTCGAGGACGGACTCTCGACGTCTGCCTCGACCTGGGACCTGCTCGGCCAGCAGGTCCCCTTCGCGCGTCGGGACGTCGACCCGGGGCAGGACCTGGAGCTGGTGATGGACTCCTGGGACGGCTACCCCGCCGCGCGTACGGCGGTGACGGCCGCCCTGGGGCGCGTCACGAACCCGGTCGTACTCACCGGTGACGTTCACCGCCACTACGCCGCCGACGTGCTGGCCGACTTCGACGACCCGGCCTCCCCCGTCGTCGCGTCGGAGATCATCACCACCTCGATCACCAGTGGCGGCGACGGCTCCGACCGCCACCGGCACGCCGAGAGCGAGCTGCGCACCAACCCGCACCTGCGCTGGACCAGCAACCGGCGCGGCTACGTGCTGGCCACCCTAACCCCCGACACGCTGACCGCCGACTTCCGCACCCTGCCGTTCGTGGAGAAGCCGGGGGCCACCGCCTCCACGGCCGCCAGCTGGGTGGTCGAGTCCGGTCGACCCGGACTGGTGCCGTCCTGAGCGATCTGCCCTAGCGTCGGACCATGCAGACAGAGGTCCTCTACTCGCCCGCCTACGCCACCGCGAAGCTGACCCTCGCCGCAGGCGAGGCCGTCCGTGCGGAGTCCGGCGCGATGCTCGCGATGTCACCCGGCATCGCCATGGAGACCTCCACCCAGGGCGGGGTCCTCAAGGGCCTCAAGCGCGCCGTGCTGGGCGGGGAGTCCTTCTTCATGAACACCTTCACCGCCCAGGTCGACGGCGCCGAGATGTACGTCGCGCCCTCGCTCCCCGGCGACGTCGTGGCCTGGCCGCTCGACGGTCAGCTGTTCGTGACCTCCGGCTCCTACCTCGCCTCCTCGGCCGGCGTCGAGGTCGACACTCAGTGGGGCGGCGGCAAGACGTTCTTCTCCAGCGAGGGGCTCTTCATGCTGCGCGTCGCAGGCCGGGGCGAGCTGGTGCTCTCCTCCTACGGCGCGATCCACCACATCGACCTGCAGCCCGGCCAGACCTACACCGTCGACACCGGCCACATGGTCGCCTGGACCGACGGCGTGCAGTACGCCGTGCGCCGCGTCGGCGGCTGGAAGTCGACCTTCTTCTCCGGCGAGGGCCTGGTCTGCGACCTCACCGGCCCGGGCCGGATCTACCTCCAGACCCGCTCGCAGGACGCCTTCCTGTCCTGGCTGATCCCGCAGCTGCCCAAGCCGTCCTCGACCTGACCCTCTCGCCGGTCGAGGAGGCGCGCCAGCGCCGTCCCATCTGCCGGTCGAGGAGGCGCGCCAGCGCCGTCCCATCTGCCGCCTGCTCCACGGGCGACTGGAGGGTTCCTCGTGAACCCCTTTCACGACACGCCCTCCAGTCCTCTCGGACTCGGTGGCCGGGGTGGGTGGGCGCCTGGACGTTCGCGCTGCAGCAGGTCCTTCATCTATCGAAGGCGTGCTTGCGGTGGGCGTTGGATTCGGTACCTGGTTGCGGTCCGATCGAACGGTCCAGGTTCGCTGAGGTGCTCGCTTGGGTTGCGCTTGATTCGTCTTCCACAGATTCACTCCCGAGTCCACATCCAGGGGTTTCTTTCGAACTGGTGTTCTAGTAGTATCTGGTCATGGCACTCGGGCACCACGACACCCCCTCGCAGGACACTCCTGCAGAGTCGACCGGTGACCTGCTGACCTCCATCCGCGACCTCGACCAGGCCGCGGACCAGGCCGACCGCGACCGGTTCATCGCCATCGCCGAGTGGGCCGACCGCCACACCACCGGCGCCCTGCTCCCCGACCTGTACGGCACGTTCGGGCTGCCCGACGACGACGCCCACACCGAAGCGGAG
>NZ_LUPI01000099.1:0-4446 GCF_001627265.1 Nocardioides sp. REDSEA-S30_B4
GAGCGCGAGTGGCTCGCCCGCCGCATGCCCCGCGCCCGCTTCACCGGCCCGCTGAGCACCGGCGACCTCACGGTCGCGCTGCCCACCCTCGACGTGCTGGTGCACCCGGGTGAGCACGAGACCGACTGCCACGCACTGCGCGAGGCGGCCGCGGCGGGCGTGCCGGTGGTGGCCCCGCGCGCCGGCGGCGCGCGCGACGTCGTCCGCCACCTCGAGACGGGCGTGCTCTACGACCCCGCCGACCAGCGCGACCTGGTGCGCGCGGTCGGCTCCGTGGTGGCCGATCGTCACCGCGGGCTCCTCGGCGAGGCCGCCCGCGAGCACGCCCTCACCCGCACGTGGGACGACGCCGTGGCCGAGCTGCTCGAGCGCCACCTGTCGCCGGCGACGACCGCGCACGCCTGAGCCGGCGCAGGGGCCACTTCGCGGGGCGTCTCGCGGGCGGTCCTGGCT
This sequence comes from Nocardioides sp. REDSEA-S30_B4, assembly GCF_001627265.1. Taxonomy (NCBI): domain Bacteria; kingdom Bacillati; phylum Actinomycetota; class Actinomycetes; order Propionibacteriales; family Nocardioidaceae; genus Nocardioides; species Nocardioides sp. REDSEA-S30_B4. Next base: position 454 of record NZ_LUPI01000099.1, read on the forward strand.
CCGCCGCCGCCGGGCGGCGAGGTGATATCCATGCAGCATGATGCTGCGCCAGCTGGAGTACCTCGTGGCGCTCGCCCAGGAGGGGCACTTCGGGCGTGCGGCCCAGGCCTGCCACGTCACGCAACCGGCGCTCTCGGCGGGCATCCGCAAGCTCGAGGCCGAGCTCGGGGTGCGGGTGGTGCGGCGCGGGCAGCGCTTCGAGGGCTTCACCCCCGAGGGCGCCGAGGTGCTCAGCTGGGCGCAACGGATGCTGGCCGAGCGCACCTCGCTGACCCAGACGCTCGACTCGATGCGCGACGGCCTCTCCGGCACCCTGCTCGCGCTGCTCTGCGCGGTCGTGCTGATGCTGCGCACGCGGCAGTACCGCACCGGCACCGAGGTGCTCGTGGGACTCCTCAGCGGTGTCCTCGGGCTGGTCTCGACCGCAGCCGCGGTCCTCGTCCTCCACCCGGACTGGCGGCCGACGACGGCCGTCGTCCTCGCGGCGACCGGCGGGGTGCTGCTCGCGCTCACCCTCGTCCCCGCCCCGCCCTCGGTGCGCCGGGGCAGGCTCGGTGACGTCGCCGAGACCGTCGCCCTGCTCGCGCTGCTGCCCCTGGCCGTCGTCGCCTGCGGGCTCTTCGCCGCGATCGTGGGCTGACCCGTGGCCACCAAGCGCGACCTGGTCGAGGCGCACGCCTTCAGCCGGCGGCGACTGGTCACCGCCTTCGTCTCCGGCGCCCCCGGTGGCCGCGAGGTCGAGCCCGTCCGGCCGGGGCGCACCATCGTCGGCGGCGTCGCCCTGTCGGTGCTGCTGGTCGCGGCCGCCGCGATCACGGGGGTCTTCTCCGACCGTCCCGACAGCGACTGGGACGCCCCGGGGCTGGTGATCAGCAAGGAGCTCGGCGCCGCCTACGTCATCCTCGACGAGGACCTCGCCGACGACGAGCTGCCCGAGCTGCGACCGGTCCTCAACATCACCTCGGCGCAGCTGATCCTCGGCGCCGAGGGACTCGAGCCGCGGATCGTCGCCCAGGACGTGCTGGAGACCCGGCCGGTGGGTGCCGACCTCGGCATCCTCGACGCCCCCGCCTCCCTCCCGGACCCCGGCGCCCTCGTCGACACCGGGTGGAGCGCCTGCACCGGTGACGGCCTGGGGCTCGCCGTGGCGGTCCAGGACCCACCGGGGGTCGCCCCCTCCGCGGCCACGGACGCCGTGCTCGTCGAGGTCAAGGGCGGGTCGTCGGCGGGGCTGTGGCTGGTGGCCACCGCGCCCGACACCGGCGCCGAGCCCGCCCAGGCCCACCGCTACCTCCTGCCGGCCGGCTCCTCGGAGCGCACCGACGCCTTCCTGCGCGAGGTCGGCCTCGGCAGCGGCTCCGCGCAGGCGCTGCGGGTGCCGCGGGAGTGGCTGGAGCTCTTCCCCCGCGGCGGCGACCTGAGCGAGGAGACCTTCGGCCTCGAGGAGCTCGGCGAGGCCGCGCCCGACCAGCCCGACGGCGTACGCGTCGGTGACTACGCCACCGCCTCGGACGGCAGCGGCCTGCTCGTCGACGACGACGGCGCGCTCCAGCCGTTGACGCCGTTCGCCGCCGCCCTGTGGCGCACCCTCGACGTCTCGCCCGACCGGGGCCGGCGACCGGCCGAGAAGAACCTCGACGGGGCCTCGGCCCCTCCGGCGTACGACGCGGCGCGCTGGCCCGCCGGCGCGCTCACCTCGGTGGCCGGCCAGGCCTGCGCGCTCCTGGAGGCCGACGCCGAGCGGCCGCCCCAGGTGCTTCTGGCCGGTTCGCCCGAGGGGGAGGCGTCCGCCGAGACCCTGCTCGACCGCGGCCAGCGGTCGGTGCACGTGGCACCGGGCGCCGGTGCCTACGTCGTGTCGGGGGAGTGGGGCGAGGTCGCCCCGGCCGAGGGCGGTCGGCGGTTCGTCGTCGACCAGAAGGGCCGCGTGGACGCCCTGGTCGGTGAGGACACCCCGTCCCTGCTGGGCTACGCCGAGCATCCCGCGCCCCTCGTGCCCTCCTCCTGGCTGGACCTCTTCGCGCCCGGGGTCGCGCTGTCGCAGGAGGCCGCGCTCTGCCCGCCCGGCTCGTCGTCCGAGGACGGGTCGTGCGCCTGACCGGTCGCTGCCTCGTCGCCTCCGCGGTGCTGGCGGCGGCCTGGTCGACGGGGGCGCCGGTCGCGGCGGCTGCGCCCGCCGTCGGCGAGGTGGTCGACTGCCTCGCGGTCACGGCCGACGACCCGCGACCGAGCACCGACCTGGCCAGTGCGCCGCTGGCGGCGATGGGCGTCGACCGGGCCCGGGCGTGGCTGCAGCGCTCCGCCCGAGAGGCCGGGGCCGGCGTGACCGTGGCGATCCTGTCGACCGGCATCTCCCGTGACGCCGGCCTGCCCCTGGGCGACGGCGGGACGTCGGTCGTGGGTCCCGGTCCGGTGGTGGACCCGACCGGCACCGTCGTGGCTGGCCTGGTCGCGGGTCCCGCACGCTCCGAGGACCTCCCGGTGGGCATCGCCCCGGGCGCCGAGCTGGTGGACGTCCGCGTCCTGGACCGTCAGGTGCCGACCTCCGACGGCGAGCAGGGTCCCAGCGCCCGGGCCCTCGCCGAGGGGCTCGCCCACGTCCGCGACCGGCTGCCCCGCGTGGACGTCGTGGTGGTCCCGCTCCAGGTCGAGCCCGACGACCGCGTCCGGGAGGTCGTGTCCGACCTCGTCGGGTCGGGCGTGCTGGTCGTCGCCCAGGGCGGGGACCGTCCTGCCGACGCCGCTGTCCCCACGGACCGGCTCTCCGTCCTGGCCGAGCAGCGCCCCGGCGAGGACGCCGGTCCCCTGGTCACCCCCGCATCGGTCGAGGGAGTCGTCGCCGCCGGGCCGGTCCCCGAGGAGGCCCGCGCTCCGTTGTCGTCGACCGCGCTCGACGTGGTCGCCCCGTCGGAGGGTGCGGTCTCGACCTCGCTGGTCGGTGGCACCTGCTCGGTCGGGGAGGTCCGCTCGGCCTGGTCCGCGGCGTACGTCGCCGGCGTGCTGGCCCTGCTGCGTGGCGCCCACCCCGACGAGTCGCCCGCGGCGCTGGTCGCCCGGCTGATCGGCACGGCCGACGGCCGGCCCGACGTCCGCTCCCCGCTCACGGGCGCCGGTCAGGTCCGTGCCCTCGCAGCGCTCACCGCCACCCCGGGCCAGGTCGCGGACGACCTCGACGCCGTGTTCGCCGCAGACACCGCCCTGCCCCCGCCCGCGGGCGCCGCCACCGCGCCCGTCGCCGCTCCCGACCCGCTCGCCGCGGCCCGGGAGCAGGCGGTCTGGTGGGGCCTGCTGGGCGGGGGCGTGCTGCTGCTGGCGCTGCTGCTGCGCCCGCTGGTGCGTCGCGCGGAGTGAATGCAAGACGGCGCCGACCGTGTGGTCGACGCCGTCTCGATGGCGGAGGTAGGGGGATTCGAACCCCCGAGGGCTATTAACCCAACCCGCTTTCCAAGCGAGCGCCATAGGCCACTAGGCGAATCCTCCGCGGGGGAGATTACCCGCAGGTGGCGAGCGTTCCGCGCGGCCCCGTACCCTGGTGACCGACCCCCCGTGCGGTGTCACCTCGCTCAACCCCCCCAGGGCCGGAAGGCAGCAAGGGTAGGCGGGCTCTGTCAGGTGCGCGGGGGGTCCCTTTGCGCGGCTGTCTGGTACCCGAACATCGGTCTGCAGGGCGTGCGGTGGGCGTTAGGGTCGGCGCATGTCGTTGGCCCTCTACCGCACCTACCGGCCGGCGAGGCTGGCCGACGTGGTGGGTCAGGAACACATCACCACGCCTCTGGCGCGGGCTTTGGACAACGACCGCGTTCACCACGCGTACCTTTTCTCCGGCCCCCGCGGCTGCGGCAAAACGTCGACAGCTCGAATCGTGGCGCGATCGCTGAACTGCGAGCAGTGACCGACCTCCGAGCCGTGCGGCGCGTGCCAGAGTTGCGTGGATCTGGCTGCGGGTGGACCGGGCTCCATCGACGTCATCGAGCTTGATGCTGCGAGTCACGG